>DASZWQ010000193.1 GCA_035546535.1 Pirellulales bacterium
GCCCAGGGTCAAGGTTGCCGGCGTCGTCGAGCCACTGCTGGGGGCGAGCGTGCTGCCGACGAGGTTCACCGAGCCGGAGATCGTGCCAGTGCCGGCCAGTGTCGCGCTGCTGAGCGTCACGGGACCCGTGCCGGTAGCGGAACCGGTCGTGTTAGCAACGGTCAACGTTCCGCCAGTAATCGTGGTACCGCCGGTGTACGTGCTCGCTCCTGAGAGAGTGAGCGATTGCGGGCCGCTGAATGCGAGGGCAAGCGTGCCCGTGCCCGGCGCCGCGCCGTCCTGGATGATACCGCTGTAGTTGCTCGCGACCGTTGTGCCATTGATGGTCAACGTCGAATTGCCGGCGGTTCCATTGTTCTGCACGATGCCAGCACCTGCCGTGCTGTTCAAGCTGCCGATCGACTGGTTAAAGCTGTTCAGATTGAACGTTCCGCTAACCCCCGGCGTGGCCGTCGAGCCGACAAGCGTTACGTTCGCCGTAGTCGGTAGTTGTTGTCCAGTAGCACCGATTTGCAGCACGGTGGGATTTGTGTTCGTTGCAGTCCCCACGGTGACATCACCGGGAATGGCGTAGCCACCGTCGTTCTTCGTGTCGGCCAGGACCAAGGTGCCGCCATTGATGTTCGTGGGACCGGCGGTGCCGTACGAATTGTCGTTCGCCAGAACCAGAACTCCGGTCCCGTTTTTCGTCAACGCGCCGGTGCCGGTAATCGGCTGGCTGATTGTGACCGTGCCGACCGTCGGCGGAACACCATCGAGGTTGCCGTTCACATAAATCGACGAATCCGATTGCAGTACGATCGGCGTGTCGAAGCTGGCCGTGGCGGCATTGTTCTGAAAGCGCAGCGCGCCGACGTTGTTCGCGCCGCTCGCTTTACCATTGCCATTGAGAAATAGAGTCGAGCCGGCGCCCAGCGACCAATTGGGTTCCGTGGCCGAACCGAGTTGGAACTGGCCGCCGTTGTTAACGGTGACATTCCCAGCGGCCGTCAGGCCATTGTCGGGCAAGCGCACTGCGCCGTTGTTGATCACGATCTGTCCGGTGAAGCCGGTACCGACGCCCGTGAGCTGCAAGTTGCCGCCACCGTTGAGCGTGATGGTCTGGTTCCCCGTAATGCCACCACTGAAGGTGACCGCCGTATTGCTGGCGAAATCAAAGCCCGAGGTGACATCCAACGGCGAATTGAGCTGAATGGCCGCCGTGACCGATACGGTGCTCGTACCGTCATTGATGGCGCCTACGACGGGCTGATTGATGAAGGTGGCGTCGCCGCCACTGGATTGAAAAGTGAGGATGTTATTGCTGCTGTTCTTGATCGCCAGGTTCGCGGCACCCGAGTCAGGCTGATTGATAATGATCGAGCCGACCGTGACCGGCAGATTCACGTTCGTCGTGATCCCGGTCGTGCCGACATTCCACACCGCCACGGCATCGACGGCATTGGGCGGCCCGCCGGCCGGCGTCCAGTTTGCCACGGTTTTCCAGTTATTGTTGCTGTTGCCCGTCCATGTAAACATTTGAGCCTTGACCGCAGTAGTACTAAATCCTGTCGCGGCTGCCAGCGCAATACGCCAGATAACGAGCCGCGTGCGCGAACGTTCGGCCTCCGAGCGTGGCCGTGACTCTTGATGCATGGCAGATTCCTTTTCTGTAGGAAGATGAGCGTGATCCGAGCGCCCCATTTGCCGTCCAAGTTGTCTAAAGGCGTTGCGAGTTTTCATGGTTGAGAGACCTCGTGTGATGCGGGAGAAGAAATGGTTAAGAAAAAAGGGGCCGCGACGTTACCGGTGGCACTCGATGAAAAGCGCGGGAAGATAGTGCTCGAAGTCGGTCACGCCGCGGCACTCTTGGTGCATATCAACTGGCCCCGGCGCCAGCAGCGTCCGCGGGTTGCTGCCGCTTGCGCTGTTGATTCTGCCGAGCGGCCGGTTTCCAACGCGGCTCTTCGAGTTGCGCATTCCAATCGCCGTACTGCTTGCGGAGCTGCTCGACGACCCCGGGCCTGGCGGTCGCCAGATCGTGCTTCTCACCCACGTCCGCCAGGAGGTCGAACAGTTGTGGCAGTTGGTTGTCGACCTTGAGCAACTTGTATTGGCCATCGCGAATGGCCCATTGCTGACCGAAACGCCAGTACAATTCCTGGTGCGGCGCCTCCTTCGTTACGCCGGTCAAAAGGGGCAGAAGATTTTTGCCGTCGATCGGTTTACCGGCGCCCAATTCGGTGCCAGCCACGGCCGCGATCGTCGCGGGAATGTCGAGCTGGATCACCGGCTGGTCCAAAGTGGCGCCGGCCGGAATGTGACCTTTCCAACGCGCCAGGAAAGGTACGCGTACGCCCCCTTCCCAGACCGTGGCCTTGCGGCCGTTGAGGGGATCGTTTTTGCTACCATTGGCCGGCGGGCCGCCATTGTCGCTGATGAAGAAAACGAGCGTATCCTCGTCGAGTTGAGCGTCGCGCAGCTTACCGAGGACCGCGCCGACGTTGTCGTCCAGCGCGCTGAGCATGGCCGCGTAGGTGCGCCGCTTTTCATCTTCGATCTTGCCAAAGCGATCGAGATACTTGGCCGGTGCTTGCGCAGGCAAATGCACGGCATTAAATGTCAGCAGCAACAGAAACGGCTGCTGGCGGTGTCGGTCGATGAAGGTGACGGCCTCGCGACCCAGCGCATCGGTTAAATACTCTCGTTCTTCGACGATTTCGTTGCCACGCAGGATTGGCTGGCCATTCTTGCCCTGCTCGGCAGCGAAATAAGGATGCGCGCCCCCCAGAAAGCCAAAGAATTCGTCGAAGCCACGCTTCTGTGGATGAAACTTCGGTGCGCCGCCCAAATGCCATTTACCCACCAGGCCGGTGACGTAGCCGGCCGGCTTGAGAGCATCGGCAATCGTGGTTTCGATGAGCGGCAAGCCGATTTCGTCGTTGTTCGCGCCGCCAGGATTGAATTCATGGCCGAAACGTTGCTGATAGCGTCCGGTCAACAGTCCAGCGCGCGTGGGACTGCAATACGGTCCGGAAACGTATCCGGCCGTGAAGCGTGTGCCGGAGCTGGCCAGCGCGTCGAGATGCGGCGTGGGAATGTCTTTGCCGCCTTGGAAGCCCGGGTCGGCGTAGCCAAGATCATCAGCCACGATCACCACGATATTGGGCTTGCGCGAGGGCTTAGTATCGTCGCCGTGTGACGTGCCGGTGACAATCGCGGACGTCACGAACGGCAGCACCGCCAGCCGGATTATTCCGCGCGGCGAGAACCAGAATCGCCGCTTCATTGGACGAGGAATCTTGAAAAGCATAGACCGTTCCTTATTGAAAAGGGTGAAGTTAAACGCGGTCGAGATGCCGTGGCCGCGTCGTTAGCGCTAGAAACCCTGTGTGTTCGTTTCGCCGCCATCTTTCGAGCCGAGCGCTTGCCAGACAATCACGTTGATCGTGTCGGAAACGAATCGTGCGCTGCCGTCAGCCATGCCCAGGCCAACGCCCGCTACGTGCCGGCTGCACGCTGTCGTGGCGCCACCGTTGGCGTTGGGACTGTTGCCGCGCGGGCAGCTCCAGGTATTCGGGGTCATGATGTGCGTGTATCGCGTGGTCATGTAGTTGCCGTTGATCCAATCACGACCGGAGAAAGAGGTCTGATTGGAGGAGCCCGACATGGTCGCCGGATTTAGCGCCATGCACTTGGTGTAGACCGCGTTCGCGCTGGCCGTGGAGTTGTTGTTGGCGAGCTGAAAGTAGTCGCTCAGCACTTCGACGTTGTTGTCGTCGCCGTCGCCGAGCACCTTTTCGCTGAACAGCGCGGTGTTCGAAGTGCCGTCGGTGATCTGCGCCATGCGCACCACGACGTTCGTCAGGAAGATGCCGTTGTTGGTCTCCTTGGCACTTGGAGAACCGTCGTTGACGGTGGTACCCACGTCACTGCCAGCGTTCGCGCGGTAGTTGTTTCGCCCCCATGCCCCCAGCACCGCGTCGTATTGATCAGCGCTGTCTGCGGCGTTGGACATCCGATCGTCGAGATCGTCGGGGCAGCGAAAGCCGGGAATATTGACGAACTTTGCGTTGTTGCTGCCGGTGCCGTTGGCGAAGTTGATTTGAGAATAGACCGTTCCCTGCTCGAGATACGGCAACAGCATGGCGTGCTGGCTATAGGTATTTGGCTGTTGCCGGCCCATGGGGAAGGCCTGATTCGCCTCGTGAAAGTTGAGCGCGGCCAGGCCCAGTTGTTTAATGTTGTTGATGCACTGCGTGCGACGCGCCGATTCGCGCGCCGCCTGCACCGCGGGCAAGAGGATGGCAATCAGAATGCCGATGATCGCGATCACGACCAGTAGTTCGATCAACGTGAACGCGCCACGGCTGTTGTTCGGCGCTGCATTGTTAGCGCCGTAGAGGGGGAAACGCTGCATCGTTGACTCCATCAACGAGGCGCACGTGCTTCCGGAAGTCCGGTCAGCGACGCACTGTTGGCACAAGAAGCTCCCGAAGTCGGGTCGCCAACGCACAAATCAGACCGCGGACACGGGCATGCAGGTCACAAACGATCCTGCAGCCCGTGATGCGGCGATCAGCAACTACACGAGCGCCGCACGGGGGAACGCGCCGCGGCATGAGTGAAAAAAGCGATCCCCGCCACGCGTCCGTGGACACAGGATCGCTCAAGAGGCGACGCGCCGGGTGAATGTGGCAAGGGAGGGCCACTCGTCACAGACAGGTCGCCTGAAAATGGGCCGCCAAAGGATAGGAATTCATTGAGAACCTGAAGCATGCGCGACTCCTAAAAGTCGTGACGCGTGCCTCTGGTCTTCCAGTCAGCGACGCCTGAAGATTGTGTCGAATACTCGAAAATAGCCGTGAACCGCTTGATACATCACGAATATGATCGAGATTGGGATCATTATCTCCAATTGCTCTTGGCTGTCAAGAGCGACGTGCCAAAAAAGAGGCGCTCTCAAGCCATGGACTTGCCCACGATGGCGTTGCAGATCAAATCGGGCGGCCTCGGCCGGGGCGTATGTTAGAAGGCGGAAAAATCAGTGTTCGAGACTCAGATAGATTTCCGTCAATGCTCGCTGCAGATCTGAGACATTCTCAAACGAAGTGCTGAGGATCTTAAAGAGAGGATCTGGGATTCTTTCCCTCAGCGACGCCGGGATGGCTTTTAGATAGGGCACATCCCTGCCATGATGCGGGACCATCTCAAATGCCTCGGGATAGAGCTCAACGAGACGGGGCAAACATTCGCCCGCGTGCATTTCCAAGAAAGTAAGCTGCAAGCCTCTTACATCGTCGCCAGGGCGCAGGTTACCCGTCTCCAGAGTCTCCTTGGTCTGAAACATGGCAGTTCCCTCATAGGGAGGCCGTGGGTTTACGGGATCGTAATGACCGCCCCAGTCTGCCATACGGAATGCGTAGTCGCCGTCGGGAGTCAAGTCGACGAGGACATTGTCCGCCTTGATATCGCCGTGAATGAGTCGTCTTCTGCCGTAAACGAGAACGACGGGCTTGAGTATCCGTAGCCAGGCTCTGGCCATGAATTTCGGCGAGAAGCCCGAAAGCAAGGCAAGGTTCTGTGTCAGGTTTCCTTTGTTGGACTCAAGCTCTTCGTGAACGTCGCGCCCCTGGGGGTCGTCCAAGAAAATCTTGTAGCTATCTTCGACCAAAGCAAACCGATTCAAATCATCAGGGAACTCTTGCCGGACCCAGTCCGAAAACTCCTTCTCTTTGTCCATCACGATTTGCGCGTTCACGTCGCTTCTAATCGCAATGCGCGCGATGCGGTCGGCGGGTTTACGAAGGTCAAAGATAAACGCATCCCGCCCACGCGTCTTCAGAACTACCGGCGCGCCCGTCACCCATTCAAGCTGCAGACGGATGTTCTCTTCCACAGATAGTTCCGGGTCGTATGTCGGGCGCTCTGCCTTCTTGGGGGTACCGAAGAGTGCAGCGCGAATGGCTTCCTGAATTGAACCAAAACTTGCTAGGTGCGTCATTCGAGCGCATCTCTCTCCCGCCTTTAGAGAGTCTCCATCTCGGGTTTCGAGAGCCGATCCTTTGATCGGCAACAATGTCGCACGTGCTGGCGCCGACCAATACACGTTTCCGGTTTCTGCCGTATAGGCGGAAGTGTATCTGCGCCAAACGGTGTGCGTCGAGAGGCGTGAAGTCGCGCCAATAATGGCGGCGCCGGGCGCTGTGCAGTGTTCGCGCTGCACGGGTGCATTCGTGGAACTGCGGTTCGAACGACTTCCCATTCGCGGACGACGGTTGTTCGTCGTGCGTAAGTCTCGATCTTTTTTGGCTTTGGGATCGGAATGTTCGCGATGCGGCTTTTCTGGCACTGCGTTTGTATATGCCCCTGGCCATGTAGTTTTGCCCTCACCTCGGGCCAGGAGATTGCCGTCCATGATCGAGTCCTTCGAACGCGCAATGATCACATCGGCCTTGAGTCAGCATGGCGGAAACATCAGCGCCGCGGCTCGGCAGCTAGGAATTCATCGGCAGAATCTACAACAAAAGCTCAACCAGTTGGGCATCGCGCGAATTGCCGAATAAGCGCAGGCCTTCCCGCGTGGCACGATTAAGGCCATTAGCCGGCCAACAATCTTGTTGACGATCGTGAACCTTTGAATCAATGCTCGCTGGAGCAACTTTTAAATCGCCGCGCAACAAGCGATCACTGTTCCGCCGTCGGGCCGCCTTTCAAGCCGCGAGCTACCACGGCTCGTTCGACCCAATCGATCAGGATCTGCAGGAGCACGGCCAGGAGCGCCGCGGGTATTGCTCCGGCGAGGATCAGCTTGACGTCGTTCAGCCGAATACCGCGCAAGATTGGCTGCCCCAGGCCGCCGGCCCCGATGATCGCTCCCAACGTCGCGAAGCCCACGTTCTGCACCGCGGACGTGCGGATGCCGGCCAACATGACGGGCAGCGCCATCGGCAATTCGATTTCGGCCAACTTGGCCGCTGGACTCAATCCCAATACCGTCGCCGACTCGATCGTGCCACGCGGGATGCCTTCCAGCCCGGTGAAGGTGTTTCGGACGATTGGGAATAAGCAGTACGCCAACAAGGCTACGACGGCGGTTACCGATCCTTCGCCAACACTTGGGTAGCCCAGCGCACCGACTAGTGGCATTAATAGAACCAATAGCGCCAGGGACGGAATCGTCTGCAAGAGACCGACGACGGCCAGCACTACGCGGCCGCTCCGCCGAAAGCGCTGGCAAAAAATACCAAGCCCCGTGCCGGCCACGATGGCAGGTAGCAAAGAGCGCCGCACCAGGTCGAGATGTTCGCCGACATGCTTCAGGATCACGCGACTCCAGGAATCTTGCTCGGGCTCCGCGCTCACCCCGAGTTGGGTGTGCAAAAAGTTGGCGGCCACTTGTGACTCGGACTGCTCGCCGGACTCGACGGCGTCGTTGAGCGCGCGCATTTTATCGTCCGAGACGCTTCCCTCGAGCCGCTTGATGCTCGCGAGCAATGTGGGTTGTCGCTCGGCCGACTGCAAGCGATAGAGCCACACCGCGTCATAGCGAGGAAAGAACTTCAAATCATCTTCCAAGAGCACCAAATCGTTGCGATGGACCATGGCATCGGTGGAATAAACGTCGGTCACGTCGATTTCCCCCGCCAGCAACTGCGGATAAGCAACATCGTGGTCGACTCCCACGACATTACGCTGCGGCAGGTCATAGCGTTCCGCGAGCGCGCCCCACCCATCGCTGCGGTCCAGAAACTCGTGCGTAAGCGCCAGGTGCAACTCGGGAAACCGCCGAAGGTCGGAGATGTTTTTGATTCCCAACTCCGTAGCACGCTTCCTGGTGAGTGCCAAAGCGTAGGTATTGCTGAAGCCCAGTGAGCCAGACATTCCCATGCCGCGAGCGCGGAGCGCGCGCCGCATGGCTTCGTCGTCGGGCGCCTCTTTCTCCGTCAGGATCTCTTGCGCGATCGTGCCCGTGTATTCCGGGTAAGCGTCAATCTCGCCAGCCTCGAGCGCCTGGAACACGATCCGTGTCCCGCCAAATTCGCGATAGTGAGCAGCGCTCAGGTCCTCGTCGGCGGCCAATAATCGCAGCATTTCTCCCAGGATCACTGATTCGGTGAATTTTTTCGAACCGATGCGCACTGCCACCTGCTGGCGCGGAAGAGGTGCGAGCCCCGCAACCAGGAATGCGATACAAAGCGCGGCCCATTTCAGAATCGCGGTGTTCATCGATTGGCCACGATCTGCGAATTGACGAATTCGCGCACGAAGTCACTGGCAGGCTCGTTAACGATGCTCGCGAACGAGCCCTGCTGAACGATGCGACCATTCTCGAGCATGCACACGCGGTCGGCAAACCAGCTCGCTTCAACCAGGTCATGCGTCACCAACAGCACCGTGGCGCCGGTGCGCTCGAACACCACTTTCAGGTCACGCTGCAGGCCGGCACGAATCATGGGATCGAGCGCTCCTAGCGGCTCATCCAGCAGCAACAAATGCGGGCTAAGAAACAGCGCGCGCATCAGGCTTACACGCTGCCGCTGGCCCCCCGACAGCTCGATAGGGTAACGGCTCAATGCGTCCGGCGGAAAACGCGTCATCTCAACTAATTCCGCCAATCGCTGATCGCGCCGTCCACGAGACCAGCTCTGATGGCGAGCCATGAGGGTTACATTGGCCGCGGCCGTCAAATGTGGGAACAAGCCCCCCTCTTGAATCACATAGCCGAGCCGCCGCCGCACGTCGGGCAGCGTGCGTCCAGATAACACCAGGTCATCGACCACGATCTCTCCAGCGCTGGCTTTCACGAGGCCAGCGACCATTCTCAGAATCGTCGTCTTCCCGCAGCCGCTCGGTCCCAGTAGGACGAGCACCTCGCCGGATTTCACCGTCAAATCGAACGGGGGCACGATCGTCTTGCTTCCGTAAGCCTTTGATACTCCTGAGAATCGAAGCATCTTGCTAATTCCTGGGGCGATACGCGGCAGGCATTCGCACTCCGCGAGCATCTAGATCAAGTGTCCAGCACTGCCTTGCTGGAACAGATTTTGCACTACCGCGTACGGAATTCGTGCTTTTGAAGTTCTGCAAAGAATATGCCGCGGTGGCACCTGGGACATTGGACTTTGGTATTGTCTCGCCGTCCAATACGTAAGTCCAACGGTCCACTCTCTGGGGAGTTTTAACCTTCACGAACTCATGTCCCAGGAGCGATCAGCTCCTTGCACCCCGGAGGGCAGCCATGTCGGGTCTCATCTCTACATTTCAAACGGTCCGATCGCTGACCCGCACGCTGATTGCCGATCTTTCTGCCGAAGACCAGATGGTCCAATCCTGTCCCGAGGCCAGTCCAGTCAAGTGGCATCAGGCGCATACCACGTGGTTCTTCGAGACCTTCGTGCTAAGAGATTTTCTGCCTGCTTACAAGCCCTTTCGCGAAGAGTTCCGCTGGCTCTTCAACAGCTATTACAACGCGCTGGGCGAGGAAATTCCGGATAAAAAGCTGCGCGCTTCCTTTTCGCGCCCTTCACTCGATGAGGTCGTGGCGTATCGAGCACACGTCGACCAGGCAATAGAACGACTCCTTGCGCGCCCCGTTGATGATGAGGTGTCGCGGCGCATCGTCTTGGGCTTGAATCACGAGCAGCAGCATCAGGAACTCGCGCTGACGGATATTAAGCACGCGTTTTTCGCAACTCCGCTGCATCCATCCTACGCGGCCGGCCCACTCCCGAGAGAAGGAAACAGGTCGGTCCCGAAGGTCGAGTGGCACAGCTTCAACGGCGGGCTGGTCGAGATCGGCTATCCGCTGCGAGCTGCAAACCTTCTCGATTTTTGCTTCGACAACGAAGGGCCGCGGCACAAGGTCCATTTGGAACCTTTCCAGATCGCCGGCCGCGAGGTCACGTGCGGTGAATATCTCGAGTTCATGGCCGACGACGCGTACGCGCGCCCCGAACTCTGGCTGTCGGCGGGCTGGGATGCCGTGAAAGCCACGCGTTGGCGGGCCCCTCTTTACTGGCTACGCGACCCGGGCGATGCCGCCGGCTGGCGCGTTTTCACTTTGCGAGGCTGGCATGGGCTGTCCACGCTACTCGATGTGCCAGTAAGTCACATTAGCTTTTTCGAAGGCGACGCCTTTGCACGCTGGCGTGGTTGCCGGCTGCCGACCGAAGCCGAATGGGAATCGGTCGCCAGCCCGGCCGCCGTCCGCGGAAACCTGCTCGACACCGCTCGACTGCATCCGGCCCCAGCGCGCGGCGACGGTATCGAACAGCTATTCGGCGATTGTTGGGAATGGACAGCCAGCCCTTATACCGGCTACCCGGGATACCGGCCCCTGCCAGGCGCGCTGGGTGAATACAACGGCAAGTTCATGAGTGGCCAGATGGTTTTGCGCGGCGGGTCCTGCATTACCCCCGCGAATCATATTCGCGCAACGTACCGCAACTTCTTCGATCCAGCGACTCGGTGGCAGTTTTCCGGTTTACGCCTGGCAAAGTAGAAGGTGTCTCCTCACATGATTACGTCCTCTTTCGCGGTGGAGTTGGAACGCGGTTCTTCGCGGAATACACGCGAAATGCTGATCACGGAGGTCCAGCGCGGTTTGGCGATGCGGCCTCGCTCGCTTGCGCCGTGGATGTTTTACGACGCGCGCGGTTCGCAGATTTTCGAACGCATCACTCAGTTGCCGGAGTACTACCCCACGCGTACGGAGCGCAACATTCTGGCGCGCAATGGGGAGCGTATCCTTGCTGCCGCCTTTCCTGATCGAGCGAAAGCCCTGCGCCTCGTGGAACTCGGGGCTGGCACGGGGGCGAAGACGGCGATCCTGCTCAATGCCGCCGCCAGGTCGCGCGAGGACGTGCTGTACGTACCCGTGGATGTGTCGCTGGCTGCGCTCGAGATGGCCCGCGAGACGATCACGACGTTGTCACCCGAAGTCGACATAGCGCCGATCGTGGCCAACTATGTGACAGACCCACCGCGACTCGAATCTTTCCCGGGCCCCACGCTTGGCTTGTACATCGGTTCCAGTATCGGCAATTTTGCGCCTGCCGAGGCGCGCACCATTCTTTGCAACTTGATCGGTCAGCTGCAAGCCGGTGATGCCCTGCTGCTCGGAGTCGACATGGTGAAAGACGAGCGCACTCTAGTGGCGGCGTATGACGACCGGCAGGGAGTAACGGCGGCATTCAACGTGAACTTGCTGCATCGCCTCAATCGAGAGCTGAACGCGGATTTTAATCCTCTGAAATTCCGTCATCGTGCGTTCTGGAACCCGCTGCATTCACGCATCGAGATGCACTTGGAGAGCACTTGCGATCAGCAGGTTCGAATTCCCGGCGCAGACCTTCATGTCCATTTCGCAAGAGGCGAAGGTATTCACACCGAAAACAGCTACAAATTCACCAGCGAGATGATCGGCATGCTCCTCGGCGACGCCGGCTTTTCGGTCGAGCACACGTGGACGGACGAGCGTCGGTGGTATTCCGTGACGCTCGCTCGCGTCCGGTAAGGCATCATGAGATGCTTCGACGGTCGGCGCGGTTATTCGCGTAAGACGGAAGGCGCAGGAGTATTCTCTCCGTGTCCATCACTCCCTGGGCGAAGTGCCGCGCTATCCTTCAGCGCCGCCTCAGCCGCACGATAGCGCGACACAATCCCAGCTTGTGGGAAAAGGCCGCCTCCAAGAATCAGGACGGCAAGCGTTAGAGCAGCGCACCGTTCGGGAGTGGTGATCGCGAGCGATAGCGTGGAAATGCGTCGGCCGCCGCCGAAGAGCAAGAAATAAGCTCGAAGGACTGCAATGCCGTTCACAGCCGCAGTCAGCACGATCGCGATAGCGATCGCGGGGCTGGCTCCCATCGCGCCCTCGACGAGGAGCTCCATTCCTACAAATCCCAGCGTGCCAGGAAATCCCACACAGCCCAAGCCCGTCAGCAGAAAGCACACCGCGAGCGCCGGTGAATGGTCGTAGAGTCCCGAGAACTGCCTGAGTGACAGCCGACCGAATCGGGCTTCGAGCGCTCGGATCGTCAAGCCCAATCCGCCCAGTGAAAGCGCCGCGGAGATCCACAGGAACAATGCCGCTGTTAAGCTCATCGAGGTATGCAACTCCATTCCCACCAGCACGAGCGATGCGTGACTGAGAAAAAGGAACGCGAAGAACCGCCGCTGTTCCTTTTGCACGGCAGCCATTCCCGCGGCGTAACTTGCAGTGACCAGCGAGACGAGGGAAATTCCCGTGAGAATCCAATCCGGCGCGATCGGTAGTACCAGCCGAACGGCCAGGTACACGCCCGTGAGAGGCCCCGCAAAGAGTAAGGCTGTGCCGAACGAGGCATTCTCGAACAGTTCCGTTACCCAAACGTGAACGGGTACGGTGCCGCTGCGGATCAAAACCGCGAAGAGCATGAGGGCCGAGGCGAGTGTTGCCGATTGGACGGGTAACGCCGGATCGATGCACGCCCATCCGCCGACGAGGCAGACGGCAAAAAGTCCCATGTGCAGTGCATACACGCGTGTCGATGTGCCGCGACGGACGAGCTCGAACCACGTCAACCCTGCGCTCGCGAGAAGAAGCCCAATCAGCACCCAGGGTGTTTTGCAACCGAACGTCGCAAGTCGCACCGATTCGAGACTGAGCATCCAAGCAAACGAATAACGTGGGAATTTCGTGCGCGCGGTTGTGAAAATAGTCAGCAAGTGCAAGAGCGCCACGAGTGGCAAGAGCGGGGCGCTCAATGCGTCCACCTCCAGAAAACGGACGTCGAAGAGCCGAGGCAGCGCGTCCCACTCGCTCGCGCCGGTCGGTGAATGGCCAGTGGCCTGACCGACGAGGACGAAGAGCGTGCAGGCCAGTGTGATGGCAGCGAACGCGAAACTCCATCGCAGTGCAGCGACGGGGTTCCGCACTCGGGCTACGCACACTCCGCCCATCAAGGGAACGCCGACAGACAGCTCCAACCACGGGACGGCAAAAACGCTCATGGTACGGGCCTCGCCACGTCAGCAACTGGTTGGGCCTGCGCCGAAGTCGTGGACGCTGCGCTCGGTCGTCGACCCGCGAGGAAATCGCCCCACTGCCGCTCGATCTTGTCGAAGCCACGGAATAGATTGACGAAAGGTGCCACCACGAACTCCATCAAAATCGAGTCGAGATAGCCGCGCTCCAGCGCGAATATGTAGATCCACGAGCGAAACCGAACCGGCAACAGGTGCAGGTAGCGGGCATCGGGCCGTCGCAACCGGCCGCCTATCGCACCTTCCAAGCGGCGGTAATCCTGCAGCAGCATGGGCGCACGGACGAATTGCAGCGTCCGAACGCATGCATGTCCGAGAAGGTGCGCAAGCGCTACGTACCAGAGGGCAGGGATCCAGGCCCCCAGCCCGATTTCGGCCACGATCAACCCGACTTGCGTGAGCGAGGCGAAGGAGAGCACGCTCTTGATGTCCGTCTGGACGCTCCCCACCAAATGTGCGTAAATTGCGGTCACCAATCCCAGGACGATGACTAACAGCGCGAGCGCATGCGAGGCAACAAGCAGCGGATTCATTCGCAAGAGAAGAAATGCGCCAAGATGGACGGAGAGGGCCCCATAGAAGACAGCACTCGACGGCGTCGGCCCTTCCATCGCCCGCGGGAGCCAGCCCGAAAATGGCACCAGCGCCGACTTCCCCGCAGCAGCGATCACGAGGAGCAAACCGATCACAAGTGCCTGGACCGCGGTCGCCACGGTTGCACCTTCTGGCCACGGGTGCAAGGAATTAGTGGCCAAGAGCCGTCCGAAGTCACCTTCCCCCAGCATGTGATGCATCAGGATCGCAGCCAGCAACAGAGCGGCGTCCGAGACGCGATAGATGATCCAGATGTGGAGGCCGCTACGAACCGGAGCCGGCCGTTCCTGGAGGAAAGCGACAAGTAGCGCACTGGACAGGCCGACCAGTTCCCATCCAACGAATAGGGTTTCGATGGTACCTGCCAGACATGCCGTAACCATGCCAACGATAAAAATCGCAAACAACGTGAAGAATCGGTTGTAACCCCGCTCCCGATGCATGTAACGCGTGGCAAACGACACGATGACGCCGCACAGCAGGAATGTCAGGATCACGAGTGGGACCGAGAGCCGGTCGAACACGAACTTTAAGACAAAGTGGTAGTGGGGAAGACGAATCCATTCAGCGGATAGCACCGTGACGAGCCGCGTCCCCTCGATCAGCATTGCCATCAACACCCCGAGGGCGGCGAGCAATCCGGTCACCATTGTCAGGCGAGCCAAGCCGTTGATATTCCGCTCAGGGAGCGGCCGATCGATCATCGAGCTGCTTCCGAGTATCGCAAGCAGCAGGGCGGGCGAAAGCAATACGATGGGCCCCAGCACGGCAGCGATTTCCATGATCAGACTTCCACGACCTTATGGGACTGGTAGCATTTCCCGACTTCCGCGAACTCCAGATGGTCACGCCAACCGCGATACCAGTCCACGGATGATTCGGCCGTCGGCAGACGCTCGGCAACGGGTTGGTACGGAAAGAACTTGCGATATTCAAATAGCTCGATGCGGGAAGAGTGCGGATCGAGCACCGCCAGCCGTACCCAGCGGTTCCGAACCAGCCGGTCGATGGCAGCGTTGCGAGACATGAGGTTGACGATCACCGCTGGCGTCGTCTCGACCACGATCAATAACCGCATCGGTTCGTGAATCTCGACCATCTGCCAGGGCAGCCCTGTTCTCATGTCGCTGGCCGCGCCGTCCATCACACCGACAAGTGATGTGATGTTGTGCGGGAGCTTCGTCCCGCAGCCCCATCCGGTCGAATCCACGCGACAGAAGTAATATTCGAGGCTTATTCCGGCGCAAACAGGCACGGCGGCGGCCAAAACGCGAGCCAATATTGTTGCCTCCGCATCATCACGCGTCGGGTCGTAGGAGACGAGAAATGCGCGGCGATCGAGAAACAGGCCGCGGGTTCGCTGCCGCCGTCCGACAATGCAAATAGCATTGGTCGCATGACCCATCTCGGGGCGGACCTGGGCCAGGTCCTCGGATCGATTCTCGACGTGTTCCCTGGCGCCGGCAAACGTCAGCGTCAGGGGGGCCGACTCGAATCTCCTGCAACGCTCGTGGGCATTTCCGCCGAGCGCCTGCTCAATCGCGGTACGCGCATAGTCCAAATCGGCGCGATGAGTTCCGGGCAACAGGTCCTCGTCGAAGACCCTGAGGGTTTCATCACAGGTATTGTGGAGGGCGCCCAGGAACCAGGTATCGGCGGGGATGACTAACCCGCGATGTGCCAAGCCGGCTCGAACTCGACCGTCGTTCAACATCGCCGCGATCGCGCGGGCATTGGCCCCCCCCGCCGAACCGCCGCAGGCACCGCAATCGTAGGCCGACGCGTGTGGGTTATTCATGCTCCGCGACCCGTGGCCAATGAAAAGCACCAACCGGGAAAAGTTCTGAAGCAGTCCGATGTCGCGAAGCTGTCGTTCCGCGAGATCGGTCATTTCATCCGAGGTATATCCCAAGTGCTCACCCTGCGAGCCCGGGGTGCCTGCGCTTCGTTCCAGGCCAAGGCGCGTACGCGGCGGATGGACGAAGCGCGCCAGTCGTGCACGGATACCGGCGGCAAGTCGCGGTGAAAGCGTGCGGGCAATTAAAGGAATCGTTGCCAACACTCCGAGTGCTGCGGTCAAGAATGCTCCCGTCAAGATTCCACGGGTGCCCCGATGAATGTTGTGAAAGACGGTTCCCATCAGCCGCCGCGCCTGACGGCGCCTGTGGGCATCCGGCACCGCGTCGTCGGAGCGCTCTTCGACATAGTGCCTGGGTTGAATAACGATGGGACAAAGTGGCACGAAGTGAGCGTCGGCACTGCCGCGATAGTACATCGCTACGCCGAAAAACCCGGCGGCGCTGAATGTCTCACAGTCCGAGGCCGCTTCCTCCAGGTGCCGGCGAAAAGACTCCTCCCGCTCATCCAGGCAGGTGATTACCTGGAAACGGGGTGTGGCCGGCGCTGGTTGCGGCGCGTGGAGCGCGAGTGCGTCCAAGGCCTGTTCGCGGAATCGCTTCTCGTATGCCGCATGCAAGGCGCGACGCCGTTGAATACCGCCGAACGCTTCGATCTCACGAATCAGGTCCGCCCATTCCTCGGCTGTTCTGCGAAGGAGCCTGTCGGGCGGCCAGCCGAGGACCTGCGCAAGCTCGAAAACACTGAATGCCCGCTGCTGTTCGCTTGACGGAGCCGAACGAGGACAGCGCTTGCGGAGTTCGGCCCTCAGCGATGCGAGAGGGCCGGTATAGCCGAGTGTTTGTTGCGAAGCGTCAATTAGCGCGAAACGTTCCAACAACAGGCGAACCGCGAGGAATTCCGTCAGGGTGCCCGCCGGAATCGCATGTGGGACACGGTCGCCACGGATCTCGATCTGCTGAATGATGCCGGCCCAGCCCCGAAGCGAGAGCAACGTTTCCTCGAGAAATGTATCCCACGCGGATTCCGGAACGCCAAGTGCCGCAAGCGACTCGAGAATTGAGTCCAGGGCGCTGGTCTGCGCGTCTTGTAGTCGAGCCATCTCGCGGGCAAGTCGCCGCAGCCACGGTACCGGCGAGGCCCGCTTCCGGTAGAGCGATGCGAATGCCTGGAAAAACCCCTTCTCGCGGTCCGGGAGCACCCAATGCGCCACTCCTTGATCGACGAAGGCGGCGGAGAAGCGAATAAGAATCGGGTTCACGAGCAAGTCGATGTCGATGCCGGTCATTTGCAGAAGTAGATCGCGGTGCCGCAGCGGAATCGACGGAGCCTCCGTGAATTCGGGCACCGCCTGGACGCCTTCGCGACAGACATGCCAAAGTGCTTCAAGCGCAACGGCTTCCCACGTCTCCGCCGACCAACTTTCGATTCTCGACTCGCCGAATTTCTCGAAAAGTGCGTTCACCCAGTCAGGTTGGCGGCGCGCGACGGTAGTTCCGTTGCGACCGCGAAGATCGCGCATCACCCACCGCCGAGTCTCGGCGATCAATTTCTGCTTGACGGCAACGGACGCCATCGGACTGACGCGCTGCAGTGCGTCGGTCATCGCGACGAACCAAGAGAGTTCCTCCGCTGGCCCGGACCGTAGCGGGTATTGGAGCATGGCGAGCCGAAGGTCGATCCGGCTGACTAATCGGGCTACGCCATCGACCGCGCTTATCCCGAGATCGTCCTCGAGCACCGCCCACAAATCGTCGGCCCGGATGCGCCCGGCCGTAAGCGCATCACGATAGCTGGATTCCGGAAGATAGGGCTCGCCGCCGAATATCTGGGTACCATGTTCGAGCGCCTGGTCGAACGGCAAATCCTCAAAGGCGTGTAACGTATTATGGTGGATGAAGACCGTGATGGGGCCCTGTGCAGGAAGCAAATGCGCGGCCCGCTCGATTGCCTCTCGCAGCACTCGATAACGGCCATCCGTGGCGGCGGAGCTGCTCATCGCTTGTCTCTCCGCCGAGCACGAGGCGCGGAAGCGGCCGGCCGGTCCAGAAGCCTTTTTGCCTCAAGCTGTTCCTTTCGCAGTAGTTCCAATGTGTCGGTTGCCTGCGCCAGGAAATACTCCCGCAAAGCCGTCAGTATCTTCCCAAACGCCGGGTCGCGAAGTCGGTAGAAGATTTGATTTCCTGCCTTCCGAGTCTGGACGATGTGCTTGTTCCGGAGGATCGCGAGATGCTGGGACGCATTAGCTTGCTCGATGGCGATCTTTTCGCACAGTTGACCAACGGATAGTTCGCCTTGCTGGAGATGCTCGACAATGGCCACACGCGTCGGGTGTGCCAAGGCCTGAAAGACCTCGGCCTTGAATCGGCGCATTGACTCGAGCACGAACCACCTGTGGGGGCTACAACACTGCTTAAGAATATGCATGTATTGGAATGTACTGGCCAAGAACACGCAAGAGCATCTGGGCTGTGCCTAACTCAAATCGCTTCTTCAGAATAGTGCGGGACTTGCGCCGACAACTGCATCACTCGGCCGACGTGGTTGTCGCGCGTGGCCCCGGATACGTCGCGCTCACTGGCCCATCGAATGCTTCGTCCCCAGACTCAACACGTACGCCGTGCGCAGTCCCGCGATCGACTCCCAGGGCGTGGTCCAGCCGAGCTTCGACCAAACGGTTTCGACGATGATCCGCATGGGAAAATGAAGGAGAGATAATCCACTTCGGCAAATTGCTCTTGCACGAATCGGTGCGCGCGGCTTGAATATTCCGCCGGTTGGGTGTCCTCGAAAGCGTTCCGGGCGGTTCAGATCCCTGGATATCTCACGCATTAAACAGGTGAAGCTGCCATGAGCATTCGACGATCGCGATTGTCGGCGGGCATGTTAGCAGTCGCGGCATTGCTGCTCCTCTCCGACCCGAGTTACGCAATCTATGATGGACTCGGCCCCTCGAAAGACGATTGGGGAATCAAGTACGATGTGGACTTGAGCCCCGCCGATGAGGGCAAGCTGACGGTCGAATTCAAAGTCGCCGACGAAGGACGACTGAAACCCTTCTATTCGGCCACCGTAGTCGCGTTCAGCAAGCAGGCCGACAACCAGGGACGCCGTTCCTACGACGTCAAAGCGCCTATCTCATTTCAAACAACCGCGGACGGGAAACTTGCGGGCCAGGTGCAGATTCCCGAGGGATTAGCCGATCGCGCCATGATTCGGATTCTCACATTGACGGTCGACGGCAAGAAGCGATCGCACGCTGCGTACTATGACATTCCGCTCAAGAAGTACGTGACCAAGGATCCGGCCACCGCATCGTCCTCGGCTGCGCCGTCGGCACCGAAGGCGACAAAGCGGTAAGGGGCATGACTCGGCGATCGAGACAGCCCTCAGTATTTTGCCGACGAGCTTCCTTCCCTCCCAGGATGCCTGATCGTCGTAAGTGTGCTTGTCAGAGCGCGCTTCGGCCACTTGACCTCGTCTTGGTTGACATTATTTTAGGGAAGATTGCCTGGCAAACGGCTGAGAATGTTCAGCCGGGCGCACGTCTTGAGCAGTCTGCCACGACGCAGCGCTCGACATTTCATCGACCATGAAATCGAGCCGGCTTTCAAGCCGATCGATACTGGACGGCGTTGCGCGAAGTGAAGGTCGAGGTGGTCGATGCGCGGCGTGTGCGTTTCGAGCACCCGGACCTGAAGGTCATCGTGCAGTCGCCGCTGGTCGAGCGCGTGCTCGAATTGGCGACGATGCAGGCACACCACGTGGGCGTCCTGTTCATCGACGGCGAGTACGCCGAGACGCTGCCGCCGGGCCGCTACGCTTTCTGGAAGAACATGGCCCAGGTCACGTTCGTCCAGCAGGACATGCGCGCTTGCGTGTTCGACGTGGCCGGCCAGGACATCATGACGGCCGACAAGGTCACGCTGCGCATGAATGCCGTGGTCACGTACGGCGTCATTGATCCGCGGCAGACGGTGAGCGTCGCTGAGGACGTGCGTCAGGCACTGTATCGCGATGCGCAGCTTGCGCTGCGCGCCGTGGTGGGTGCCCGCGAGCTCGATACGTTCTTGACGGATAAGGAAGGTGTGGCTCGCGAGCTATCGGATTCGATCCGCCCGCGCGCCAAGTCGCTAGGCCTGGAGCTTGTGGCCATCGGTATCCGTGACGTCATCCTGCCGGGCGAGATGAAGGACCTGATGAACAAGGTCAC
Source organism: Pirellulales bacterium (assembly GCA_035546535.1). Lineage (NCBI taxonomy): Bacteria > Pseudomonadati > Planctomycetota > Planctomycetia > Pirellulales > Pirellulales bacterium. The sequence continues at coordinate 19,670 of DASZWQ010000193.1, forward strand.
GGAGGCCAAGAAGGCCATTCGACCTCTGGTCGCAGGAGCGACTGGCCAACCTCATCGCGCGCCGCGAGGAGACGGCCTCCATGCGCAGCCAGGCCAACACCGCCAAGCCGCTGGCGGATAACCCGACCTTGATGCGCCTGCGCGAGCTGGAGATCTTGGAGAAGATCGCGGCCACGAGCAAGCTCAACATCGTGTTGGGCGAGAAGGGCCTGACGGATCGGGTCGTCAACGTGTTGTAAGTCAGGTGTGCTGTAACGAGAAGGCCCCGGCGGCCGGATTAATCCGGCCGCCGGGGCAGCAAAGATCGGGGCGACAGGACGGCTATTGAACTTTTTATGGTGGGCCTGAAGGATTGGTCGGATGGCTTAATCCGCTAGGGCAAACGAATTGGCGGATCCCTCCACCCCTATTACGGCATAAGCCGCTCATGATTCTCACTGAAAAAGACACGTTTACCGGACAATTCCTTCGGGAGGTCAGTTCGGACCTTGTCTATGGCAGTGGAGATCCGTTCGGGGGCTGGACCAATTGATCCTTGCGGCCCGGACTCATTTTCTCGCATTCGTGGCACCATCTTTTGGAGCGACTGAAAGGCACACTCCAGCTTCCTTGCGAAGAAGTGCCAACTCTTGTTGCATCGTCCAGGGAAGGGGTTTGGACAAAACTGATCCCTCTGCCAATTCCTTTTGACCATTCTTGTCGATCCACTCGACAGCCTCGTCAAAGAGCTTTGCAGCTTCGGCTGTGAATCCGAGGCGGCAGCGAGCCATCGCCAGGAAGAGCTGATTGAACGGACGATGGAGGCTTCTAGAGTCGTCCGACTGAATCAGCCCCTCCAGCTGCTCGGCGGCCGTGGCCAACTGACCACTCCGATAGAGAAGATGCGCATGAACGCCGCGGTAGAGCCGGCTTTGGGGCTGCTGCCTAACGGCCCAGTCAGTGAGATTCAAGATCGGAGTGTAGTCGGCTACTGCGTCCGATGCGAGCTTGCAGCAGATCCCCAATTTGAGGGCAACGTCGGCGTTCTCGGCCTGCTTGTTGTTGCTCACCAACTCGTCGCAATACTTGCGGTAATCGTTGATCTGCCCGGCTGCGAGGAAGAGCAGAGCGAGTTGATACGCGTCGGTCTGGTCAGGCGCCAAACGTGCCACGATCTGGGCCTCCGCGAGCGCCTCTGGCAACTTGTCCTGTTGAATATACACTTGAATCAAGCTTGCACGTGAAGCCACCGCGTTCGGTCCGATTTCGATGGCGCGGCGGTACAATCGCTCAGCCTCGCCTGGGTCGTCGGCGGCAACAACACGGGCGACGTTTACGAGCGCGGATTCGATTGCGGCAAGGGGAAGCGTTGCGTTGGGTTTTCCTTCCCACATCGACAACACCTTTCTCCATGGTTGTTCAGCGTCGGCGCGCTTGCCTTGACGAATCAGAGCGTCGGCCAACTCGACATAGCTTTCGCTGACCCGAGCTGCCAGTCCCGTGTCACTGGGAACGTCAACCATCAGTTCTTCATTAATCGACACGGCGCGTCGGAATAGGTCCTCAGCGTCCCGTGGGCGACCGGTATTCTTCATCAGCCGTCCCAATTCTAGATAGCTGAAACCATGTTCCAGTCGGTAGAACGGTACTCCGGGTGCATCGATGGCCAGTTTCTCAAACAGATTCAATGCGCTGCGATGAAGTTGCTCCGCCTCTTCGTGCCGACCATCCGCGAATGCCCGGTTTGCCAGGTGCCAATATGCATGGCCCAGATGCACACGGTGCTCGTACGCAGCCGGAAAGCTGGCGACCAGCTTCTGGTTGATTGCAATCGCTCGATGAAATGCGTTTTCGGCCGCGGCCGCATCCTGTGCCACGAAAACGCCGAAGTCGTCGAGACTCTGTGCCAGGTCTGATTGGTAGTCGGCAATGTCCGGGAATTCCGCGACTAGCTTCTCTCGCAGCTCTAGCGCCTTTCGAGCAGCGGCTTCCGCGTCACCGCTTCGACCACTTGCCGCCAAGAGACGTGCAAATTGCAGGGTATTGGTCGAGACTCCTTGTCGACGAGATGGTGAGTCTTGCGGGGTCGAACGCTCCAAGTCAGCCAGGTAATCAACAATTACCGTCTCGCTCTCGCCTGAGCGGCCAAGACCGTCCAGTAACTGGGCCAGCTCACTGACGGACTGGAAAAAGAGACGCGCGTACGTTTCAACCCCAGGGAAATTCGCGGCCAGTCGGCTGACGATTTCCAGAGACCGGCGGTACGCCGCTTCGGCATCTTGAGGTCGTTCGAGCTTTTGGAGCACGCGTCCGAGCCCCTGGTAACCTTTTGCGAGATCGTACTGGTAACTGTGAATCGTGGGGAATTGAGCGCCCAGCTTCTGCAGAATCTCGATTACCTGGCGGAGGGCCTTTTCGGCGTCACCGGGCTCGTTGCGCGAAATCTGAGTTTCGGCCAATGTGAGATAGCTGGCAGCCAGCCAGGCGTTGAGATGGCCCTGCTCAGGGAAGTCGCGCACGAGCTCGTGGCCAAGCGCAAGGGATTGCTGATTGGCCGCGTCGGCTTCCTCACCGCGCCCCCTCTGCCGCAACCACCGTGCCTGTTGCTCGTATGCACGCGATAAATCGAGCCTGTAGCTGGCAACGCTTGGATCATCACGCACTAGCCTTTCCCAGCAACCGATCGCCTTGTTGCTCCAAAACTCCTGCTCTTCGCCGGTCAACGTGTTCGCGAGATACAGACTTGCACCGGCGATTTCATTAGGAAAATCTTTGATGTCCGGGTTGTCGTGAGCAAACTTATCGTAGATCTGCGCTACTTTCTTCAAGTAGCGAATGACCTCCTGAAAGTTGACGGCCCCTCCGCCGTCAACTTCGGAGAAGCCGCCCAGCCAGATCCGCGTCAGCCGTTGTTGGACGGCGCGTGTGTCGCGTCCTTGCGCAATAAGGCGTTCAATCGCATCGACCCCGTCTCGCATCGGCGGAAACCAACGATCGGAACTTCCCCCGGCCAGATACACAATCTGTGCGACACGGACGTTAGCTGCAGCGACATCAGCCAAAAGCTCAGGATCATTGCCGTGCTGCCGAAGAAAATCTTGATAGTAGGAGAGTGCCGTTTCCAGAAGCTCGGTCCGTAGGGTTTCCAACCCCGGCGAATTGAGCATCGGATTGCGGCTCACCATCGTAAAGTACTGATCCACTGCCTGGCGGGCCTTCTCGAAATTCTCTTGAGCTGCGATACGTTGCTTCTCTGCTTCTGCACGCTGCTCCTCGGCAATCCGTCGCTGGCTTGCCTCATCGGCACGGGCCGTCTCGGCCATGCGCTCGGCCTGCGTGGCGCGAATGGCTTGCCACGCGCTGGCAACGATCCCGCCTACGAGCGCCACCGAAACGATCGTCGCGGTGGTTAGTGCAACTCGATTTCGGCGCGCGAACTTACGGAACCGATACCCGGTTGACGGCGGTCGCGCCTCGATTGGCTCATCGTGCAGATAACGCTCAATATCGCGAGCCAGACCGTTGGCCGTCTCATAACGTCGGGATCGCTCCTTCTCTAGCGACTTCATTACGATCCAGTCCAGATCGCCCCGCACCATCCGACTGAGCTGTGCCGGTTCCAGGTTCCGCTGGGCGGCAATCGTCGGCAAGGAACGACTGCCGCTGATCTTAGTGCTCGGCTTCGTCGGCTCTTCCTCTTTGATGAGTCGCAGCATTTCTCCCCAGGCTGCTTCCTTGAACCGCTGCCGGTCGAGCGGCGTCGTGCCGGTCAGCAGTTCGTACAGAATCACACCCAGTGAATACACATCAGTGCGTGTATCAATGTCGAGGTTGTTGAACTCCGCTTGCTCAGGACTCATGTACAGAGGTGTACCCACCATGAGTCCATGTGCGGTGAACAGCGTGCGTTCAGTGAGCGGTTGATGCATCGCCTTAGCCAAGCCAAAGTCGATGACTTTGGGTACCGGCTGACCGTCATACAAGCAGACAAGAATGTTCGATGGCTTCAGATCGCGATGGATGATGCCCTTTTGATGGGCGTGTTGCACTGCCTGGCAGACTTGTACAAACAGCATGAGCCGTTGCTCGACAGTGAGCTTGGCCTGGTCGCAGAACTCGGTTATTGGGACGCCTTTGACGTATTCCATCACAAAAAAAGGGCGTCCTTCGTCCGTGACGCCACCGTCGAGCACTTTGGCAATGTTGGGATGATCCATTAGCGCCAGCGCCTGACGTTCCGCCTCGAATCGTGCAATCACCTGTCGCGTGTTCATGCCCGGCTTGATGATCTTCAGCGCGACGCGTCGGCGAACCGGAAATTGCTGATCGGCCGTGTAGACCACGCCCATGCCTCCTTCGCCGATCTGCTCCAGCAACTTGTATGGGCCGATTTGCAACCCGGCCGACCCGGAGCCCGCGTGGTGCCGCGTGGGGCTGAATCCTGGAAGTTCACGATCTAGCGGGCCGCTCGATTTATCATGAGCCGCCAATAGCTGCTCGATGCTGTGGCGCAGGGCATCGTCGCCGACACAAGCTTCGTTCAGGAATGCGGCGCGGGAAGCCGGCGAGGTCCGCTTGATCGCCTCCAGGAAAACGGCTTCTTCGTCTGCCATCGTGACACCAGATTCCGGTGGAGTGGATACAACTCTATTGACAATGCGCTGTTTCCGGCTTCAAGGCCTCAGGGCATCCAAGAGGATTTCGAGACGGTCTCCAGCGCACCTTAAGTGTCGAGTGTCTTAGCCATTTCGCGATGCAGCCAGGCACGGGCGTAAGCCCAATGCCGATCTGCGGTGGCTGGCGAGACGCCAAGTGCCGAAGCTGCCTGATCCATAGTCAATCCGGCAAAATACCGCAGCTTCACTAAGGCCGCTTTCTCTGGATGATTGGCGGCGAGGCTTGTCAATGCCTCGTCCAAAGCCAGCAGATTGGCGTCTGTTTCAGCTCGTTCCACTGCGACGTCGGCCAAAACGACGCGCGCCATGCCACCGCCACGTTTTTGCCGCGCTTTGCGCCGTGCTTGTTCGACCAGGATGCGTCGCATGGCCTCGGCTGCGGCGGCGAAGAAATGGCCACGACCATCCCAATGCTTTCCATTGGTTGATCGTGCGGCCAACTCCCTTGGAACGAGTCGCAGATACGCCTCATGCACCAGGGCAGTGGCAGCCAGCGTTTGGCCAGGTTTTTCTTGCGCCAGTTTTTGGGCAGCCAATCGGCGCAGTTCGCCATAGACCAGCGGCAACAGCTCGTCGGCCGCGTGCGGGTCGCCTTGCTCAACAGCGGACAGGATATGGGTGATGTCGGTCATCACCTGGCCATAATATCGATTTGGATTGCTCAACTCCACTCGCCGCCGACGCTGACAAGACCCCGGTTGCTCGAAGAGTTCATAAAACCGGATCGGTGCCGACGAATCGGGTGCCCGGAGCCCTAACCACGGCTTTCACCATCCGTTGAGTAAAGTTGGGACTGATCGCTCAGGGTACCGTCGGCGCCAGCCAATCAAGCTGGCCAACCCGACGGCCAGTAGCACGAGCGTGGATGGTTCAGGTATGGTGATTGTGGTGCCAGCCAATGTGCTGATACCGTTGATGTTCATCTGGTCGCCGGAGGGGCTGAAGCTCACATTAAAGACGACCATCTCAATGGTTGGGCCGCTACTGTTGTCGAGTCGTGCGAAGAAAGCGCCTGCAAAATAATGGTCAGCAGAACTGAAATCGGACGGAATAATCAGCCCGCCGTTCCCTCCAAAATCACCCGTCATATTGCCCGCGGCGACGAAGTCCTGCGCTGACGTGAGGCTCGGGACGCCGGCGTCTGCGAAGGCGCCAGCGGTATTCACATCAGCCGAGAGCGTCACGCCCTGATCAAACGCTTGGACCCGGGTGTCGTCGCCCAATGTCACGCCCAGCGTGTTGTAGGTGTAGGTCGTATCGAGGTCGAACGCGCCCACCGGAAAGTTGGCATCGGTCGGTAGCGGGATTATCGGCTGGGGCGGGAATCCGCCCGGGGTGATGGGTGTTGGTAGATATAGGGGGGACTCGACGCGAAAATAATTCCCGAGCGCGGGGTTGGATTCCGCAACAAAGCGGAAGTCGGTAAAACCATCGCCGTCCAGATCAATGTCTGTCGGGCTCGCCGCGGTGATCGAAAACAACGACGCGCTGGCTGGGGTAGAGATCAACATCACCGCCGCAAATAAATAGCGAATCATGGCACTCCTCCTCGGAGTTAGAGTCAAAGGCAAAGGAGCAACGATCGATGGGCACAATATTGCTCTAAGCTTGAATGTCGTTGTCATCCGTATCAGCTCCCTGCGACTAACACGCACTGGCAGCCTCTAGACAATGCGCCGTTCCCCCCTCTTACGCCTCACCTAGTTGAAAAGAAATCGCCGCACCCGATCGGGTCGATGCGAGGCGCTCGGTCTCATACCCATTCGCGATCCAGAATGGGCGCGCGTAAGGGGAATGCTAGTCGGCAGTTGCACGCTAAACTCCCTGTGCAGAGGCCGCCTGAACCGAGCTTTCAACCAAGCCGACATCGACTGGCATGAGAACCGCCTCGCGAATGCGAGGCGCGAGGGATACCTCACCGCTGCGGTCGAGATCGCATGGCCGCAGAATGCAAACCTCGGCGGGGCGCATGCCTGTGAGCCGTTGCAGGCGCACCATCGCGGCAACAGTATGGGGCAAATGCGGAATGGTCGCGTCGACAGTGGCGTCGTCAACCGGCCCAATCGGCTGCGCCTCGCGTGCTTCGCAGCGCCCGCGTTGCAATCCGGGAAGCGCGGCTAGCGCCTGATACGTCGAGATCGGCAGAAGCTCTTGAGTCGATGCCCACCGGAACGCCCTGCGGATGCGCGAAGCATGACCGTTGGCATACCGCCGGCAGGCACCATTGTCGATAAACCGCTGGCGGACTGCGGCGAGGCTAAGCGGTCCGAATTCCGCGGCCAGTGTATCGCCATACATCTGCCGCAGGGTGCGCAACGAGACTCGAATGCTATCCACCGTCGGCGTCGGGCGTCCTTCCTTGCGGTAGTAGCGCTCGGCGAACGCTTTGTACGCGCGGCAAAGTTCAGCGATCGTCATGCCGTGTCGCTCAACCTGTGCAACTAGCACACGGCCGCCGGCCAGCCATTCGCCGACAAGACGGTCATACTCTCGGACACTCGTCTTGCCGCCGTGCGGGCCCAAATAGTGATCGCGTCCAGCGATCGTGACGACGGCCTGACCGCTCGCTTTATGGCGACGGTACTTAGGAATCGAGGTTCCTGCTTTTCGTGGCATTATCGTGCGATCTCCTTCCGAGGTCGGGGAATAAAACGGTATTTACCGTTTTATTCCCCTTGGAATGAGCCGCACTGCCGACCGCCGGCAGGTAACAGAAATGCTTGTTTCGGCGGGATTTACGAATAGTCGGGGCGACAGGATTTGAACCTGCGACCTCAGCGTCCCGAACGCTGCGCTCTAGCCAGGCTGAGCTACGCCCCGTAATCGCAACCATCTGAACAACATTCAGTTGAAGCGAAAAATGCGTTTAACGACATGCCAAAGCTTCGATCCGACACGGCTGGCCTGGTCGAACCGCAAGCCCGCGGGAAGGAAAGTATAGCCGCTCGGCAGTTCGTCCACTACCCCAGCCATCCTCTCGGCCGGCGGCACGGCGCTGTGACGAAATGGGGGGCTGAGCACTCGCTTCAGAACGCGGCCTTCTTTTCTCAGATTAACTCGGCTATGGGGCGGCCGTCTTCGACGATCGGGCGCGGCCGCCCTCGCAGGTCGAGATACGTGCCATCGAGCGGAACGCCCATGTGATGAAAGATCGTGGCGGCGATATCGCCTGGCGTGACCGGCCGCTCGCGAATCTGACCGGCATCGTGTTCACTGGCGCCGATAATCTGGCCATGTCGGAATCCGCCACCGGCGACAGTCATGGACATGACGGGTGGCCAATGGTTGCGGCCGTCGGTACTGTCTTGCGTGCCGATCTGCGGTGTGCGGCCGAATTCTCCCATCGCCAGCACCAGCACGTCATCGAGCAGCCCCCGCTCGCCGAGATCAGCCACCAGTGTGGTCAGCAGATGATCGAAGACAGGCAGTAGCGGGCGGAGACCACTCATGATGCCGCCATACGGCGGAATATTGTCGCCGTGGGTGTCCCACGTGCCCGACGAACTGTGATTGCTCAGATCAATGGTGACGAAATTCACGCCCGCCTCGACCAGGCGCCGCGCGAGCAAAGCTTGCTGACACCAAGGATGCTCGCCGTATCGATCGCGATTCTCTTGCGGCTCGCGCGACAAATCGAATACCGCCTGGGCGCGATCGCCCGCGACGATGTCGACGGCTTGCTGGGAAAAGCGATCGAGCGCTTGCATCGAGCCGGACAGGTCGAGATTCCTGCGCAGCCGATCGAGCTGTCCGCGCAACTCCTGTCGCGATCCAAGTCGGTTGAGGTCAAGTCCGCCCGGCAGCTTGAAGAGGTTGCCGACATTGGTGGCCACGAAGGGATCGTATTGCTTGCCGAGATAACCACCAAAAGCCAGGTGATCGCGATCCTTCAGATTTAGCGACACATACGGCGGCAGCGCCGGGTCGTTCGGCCCGCGAAATTTTGCCACCAGCGACCCGATCGCCGGATACATGCTTCCTTCACGATTCAAACGGGGCTCGGCTTCCGAGTTGCCCGATTGCATGACCATATTGGGTTCATGATTCGAGAATCGCGCATCGACCGAGCGGATGATTGTCATCCGGTCGAGCATGGCGGCTTGCTTGGGCAAATGCTCGCACAGTCGAACACCGGGAAGAGCCGTGGGAATGGTCGCAAAGGGGCCGCGAATTTCGCGCGGCGCATCGGGCTTGGGATCCCACGTGTCGATGTGGCTCGGGCCGCCGGTCATCCACAGCAAGATGACGCTCTTGCGATTGCTCGAACGCTCGCTGCCCGCGGCGCTCCGCGATCGCAGCAGGCCCGGCAAGCTCAGGCCGGCAAGGCCAGCCAACGACGCCTTGAGCACGCCGCGCCGATCCCACACCACGACGCCTTCGCGCTGGCGCGCATTGAAGCTCGTGAAGGCATGGCCGTGCGAATTGGAATGCGGTGTCGGCCGCATGGGCAGGCTCGGCTGGGACGGCAGGCAATGGTCGGGCGGGCGGATTTCGGGCAGCGGTTCGCCCGTTCAGGCTACCCCGGGGCCGGCCATTCTGCAACGCGATTCCTCGACGGTCGCCTGGAGCGAGCTACCGCGCCGCGCGGCGGTGCTCGACGTGTACGGCAACCTGCAGCTTGCCTTTGCGGCGCACGTCGAATTCTTGGCCTGGCTCACCCCGCTGCTCGCTCGAGTTGACCGGACCGCGCAGTTCCACCACGGCCGGCCGGCAAGTGGCCAGTTCAATGAGGAACTTCCCTTCCACGGGATTACGACGTCCGCCCGCGGCTGCGGGAGGTGTGTGCAAGAGAGCGCACAACTGACCATCGACGCGCTCGGTTCCCATCAACATGACTTCCAAGGGCTCTTTCGAAAACGCCGGATCCCAGGCCGCCAGCAGCTTCTGCGTGTAGTCCGCGGGTAACTGCACGCGCTCGCCGACGCGCATGCTGCGGCCATTAAAGAAGACACCCAGCGGATTCGGCTTGCCAAGACTTTCGAGCGTGCGGGCAACGATCTCTCGTTCCTCGTCCGGCGGTGCCAGGCCGCGTTCATCGGCGATGAGCAGATCCTCCCCCTGCCGCGCGGCAAGATACGTCTTGCCTGCTACGGGCCTATCGGATGATTGCACTGTGCCCGAGCGTGGCTGGGTGCTTTGCTGCGATTGTTCATACGTCAGTCGCACCTTGGCCGACTGCCCCGGATCGGGATCGAGCCGCACGACCAGCGATTGCTCCTCGCGCACCGCCGCCTGATCGTTCACGTCGACGACCTCCCCGCCCTGCGAACGGACGGTCTTCAAGTCGATGGTAAAGCGCAACGTTTCGTGGGCCGCGTCCCCCACGGCTAGCGGCCGATAGGTAAAGCGATACTCCTGCGGCGGCGCGCCGGAGCCCGCCTCGATGGGGCCCAACCATACGACGAAGGTTGCGAGGTAAGCGAGTCGCGACATTATGAATGCACCCTCCCAACGGTTCATGAAACGTAGGTCGCTTGCACCAACTCAACAGGCCGCCGAATGGTGCTCGTTCGCCAGGTGCCGGTCAAGGGCAATCCAATCTCACGGAGTGCAAGCATCGGCCGGCATTGCAGACGCGCACAAAAAACCGCGTTACGGCCGGCAGAAGCCCACCGCAACGCGGGATCAGGGGACGATTTCACAGCCTCTCGAAAAGCCCCAGGATCGTATCAGGGGCTCTCTCCGCTCAGACTATTCGATCAGCTGCGGCACCTGGGCATAGCGCAGTCGGTCGTGCTTTTTGGCGTCGTAACGCTCGATAACGCCGGCGGACACCAGCTCGTCACGCATCCGGACAGGCACCGGATAGCCGTTACCGCTGATCGAGTTCGGATCGAACGGATGGAACGAGAAAATACCGTCCGAACCGCGGATCCGCCCGTACCAGTCGCGACCAGATTGAAACTTATCGACGGGCTGATTCACGGTTTTGTGGCACCGCATGCACGAAGCCCGATCGACCTCGACGAAGCCGGCGTCGTACTTGGCTGGCACGATATGAAAGGCCGCCTCGGTCGTGGGAGCGGCGGCGACGGCGCCGTTGGCCCCTTCAGCCCAAGGATTGCCCAGCGCCGACTTGAAAGTGGTCTTCGTGAGCAACTCTGCAACCAACGCGTCGTCTTCCAGCGACGGCAACACATAGACACCCATCGACTGCTGGAAAGTCTTCCGCGGATGCTGATCCGCTAGCTTGCGTTCGGGAAGCACGGTCGGCCCTGACAGCAGCTTCACGGCCGACGCCAGCGCCGGCCGCTCTTGCCAGTTGGGGCGCAATTCCTTAATGCCCTCGGCCAGGTCCTCGGCGCGCGGGAAGGGACGAAAGACGTCGATGGCCCAATCGTCAACCTCGCGGAAGCGTACGCGCACTTCAAAGCAATAGTCCCGCCCATCCGCGCCACGCATCATCAGCACTTCTCCCACGGCGGCCCCGGTCGGGAAGCGCCAGGCGTAGCCGTTCTGTCCGTCGCCCTGTTGCCGACTGCGAAACCAAACGATCGGATGCACCTTCCCGTCTTCATCTCGCGGCAGGCGCAGGAAGCGGAAGGTCCACACGTTCTTGGTGCGATGCGTCCCGGCCGGCGTGCCCCAGGGGAACTCGCGATTGCCGTTGCCGAACGGTTCGCTGCCGTTTGCCGAGATGTTGTAGCTAGCACGATGCACGCCCGGCATCTGGCCGTTCCAGAATTGGTAGGCCTTGGGCATCTCGCGGTCGGTGTAGACGATCAACTGCGGGTCCTCGAAGATCGCTTGTACCTCGGGATCGGCGACTTTCGGCAGGTAGTCTCGCAGTCGCTTCTCGCTCTTGGCCGGCATGAGACGCACCAATGCCTCGCGCTTGGCATCGGCCGGGGCATCCTCGGTCATCGACCAGGCCGAGCGCTCCGTAGCTAGTAGAAGTGCCGCAACAAGCGGCAATAAAAGACGCTTCATGAAAAGTTCCTCCCTGCAAGCAAGTAAAACCGTTGGTCCGTCGAATCCTGCGATAAAACCATTCGGAGGCCGAGGGACCCCACCGCTTTGGCGGATTCTTGTTGCAACGATGATTGAGGCATAGCCGTCGGCCATCAACCCTCAATATTCGGGGGTATTTTCTGCGCTTCGTCGCCTTTCTATTTTCACTATCTTGCGCAAGCAGGGGTCAAGCCGGGTGGCGATTAATTAGCCATGCACTCTGTATGACTTGCTATCGCACAGGTTAGCGGAGTCGAAGAAGCATCAAGGTATTCCGATGGCACGATGTTTGTTGGGGTGATATTTAGGGATTCTCGGTCCAGGAAAATTACAAAAAAGAAACGAAGGCTCTCGCGAAAAATGGCGGAATGCACGGTGACGTGAAATGCTGGCGTTTGCTGAAGGCCGATGCCAGGACACAAATGGGGCATCTAAACGCCCTGAAACGGCGCTGGATACTCGACCATGTCGCTGAGCGCCGCGGCCCCTGCGGGCGGGGTCAACTCGCACAACATGAACGACGCGTCGCTCACAGGAAACGGCGCTTCCAGGCCGCGGTCTCGCGCCGGACGAAATCCGAAGCGCGGATAGTACTCGGCGTGCCCGACAACGATCACCAGCCGGTCACCGCGTCGGCGACAAGCGTCGAGTCCTTCCGTTACCAAACGCGATCCGATGCCGGACCGTTGCCGCTCGGGCCGCACGGCGACGGGCGCAAGCGCCATGGCGGGCAGAGTCGTGCCGCCGCGTTGCCGTACGACGATCTCGGTAAACAGTATGTGGCCGATCAACTGGCCACCGGCAATTGCCACGAGAGAAAGGGCCGGATCAAAGCTTGGCAACTTGCGCAATTCCGCGATCAGCCGTGCCTCGTCCTCGCGCTGAAAAGCCAACGAAACGACGGTGCTGATCGCCTCATGATCGGTGGGCTGCTCGGCACGAATCTTGAGATCACCGGACACGTTTTCGCCCCCAGTGGTGCGCTATTTAACAAGTGCGTGATCGGCCGGCTTCACGCCTTTCTGCGCTGTGCCGAAGCCAAAGGGGTGCGGACGATAATCGCCGACCAGCGAAACATCGGATTTGGCAGGAATGTCGGCTTCGCGGCCGACTGCCCACAGACAGGCGTTCACCAGCATGCGGCGCGTTCCCTCGCTTGCCAAATCCTGCGAGGCGCCCATGGTCGTCGTGAAGACACGCGATTTTTTTCCGCCGCCGCCGGTAAATGTCTTGGTCCAGGCCACGGGCATCATAGGATCGTTTTGTTTGCCCGCGACCGGCGCGTCGGTCGGTTGCATTCCGGTAAGGACCTGGCCCAAGACCAACGGTTGACTATCGCCGGGTAGAGGCAGCCGCACTCCGTAGACGTCCGTCGGGCCCCAAATATCTCCGTCCTTGATGCCGCGCAAGATCGGATGCTCGTTCATGCCTGGGGCAACGATGCCGCGCGTGCTTTGCTTGCCATGCTGGCCGTGATGATTGATCCATGTCTCGCCGAGGACCTGGCGTCCAAATCCCCCTTCCCAATCCGGGCTTTGCCAGGCATACCGTGAATACTTTTCACTTTTCTTGTTGTCGAAAGCGTGCGTCGAAGTGCGCATGGCCACGATCGGTCGACCCGAATCGACGTAGTCGACGATGTGTTTCATCTGGTCGTCGGGCAGTTCGCGGAATCGCGTGAACAACACCAGGAGATCCGCGTCATCGAGCGCCTCAAGCCCTGGTATGTTGTCGCGGATGTTGGGATTGATCGAACCATCGGTTTTGTCGATGGCAAACAGCACCGTGCAGTTGAAGCCCTGCCGCTCGGCGAGGATTTTGGCCAATTGCGGCAGCGCCTCTTCCGACCGGTATTCCTCATCGCCGCTGACGAGCACCACCTTCAAGCCCTTGCCGGGCCCGCTTTCGCCGACATACGTTACCGAGGTGGCTTCGGCCGCGGCCAGACAGGAAGCGCTCAAAAAAGTGGCGGTGAATATCCACGCCATCGTCGAGCAGCGTTGCATGACGGTAAGTCTCCAGGAGCGGGCGGGTAAAGAATCCAGATCTCGCGTCACTAGTGTAAACGCCTGCGCCGGTGACTAATAGTCGCCCGCGTGTGCGGAGGGCCGTCTGCGACATGGTCCTGCGCCGGGTTGAAAACTGAAATGCCCCTCGCATTTTCGGGTCCAATTGCCGACAATAGCGAGCTAGCGGTAGGGGCTTCGCAGCGGGCAGTCAGCTCGCCATGGGATTTGCCGGTTCCGGCACGTGGGGCGCGCATTCAAACGATTAGAAGTCTGTACGCGGATCTATCGGTCCATTTGGACGTTCATCGTCGACTCTTTACACGCAAGGGGCAAGCAAGGTGTGTAGCGACTGCCATGATTTACAGGAAGCGATTTTTTGGTCTCCTGCTCCTCGTTGTGCCTAATGCTCTCGGTCTGACCGCAGGCAGCGCCGACGCAGCCGACACGGATCGAGCGTTCATTCACGTATGTCAGGACGCCGGGGCCGGAGGGTACGAAGCGTTCCCGGATGTTTGTCGCCGCCAAGACGGGCAGCTATTCTGCGTCTTTTACGCCGGTTACGCGCACGTTTCGCTGCCCAGCGCCGAACTTCCGCGCGGCGGGCGGATCTGCTACTGCACAAGCGCCGACGAAGGCCGAACCTGGAGTCCACCGCAGATTCTTTTTGACGGCGATCACGATGACCGTGATCCGTCGATCGCACAGTTGCGCGACGGGCGGCTGGCTTGCAATTTCTTTTCGCTGGCCAGGCCCAACCAGCCGGGCGTCCCCTACGACGGCTTGGGCAGTTTCATCATCTTCTCTGGCGACGGTGGTAAGACCTGGACGCCGCCGCACGGCATCGCCGGGCGCGAGTATTACTGCTCCTCGCCAGTACGCGAATTGAGCGACGGGCGATGGATCCTTGGCCTTTATCATCAAGAGCAAGGCATGCCAGGGGGTGCCATTACGATCAGCGAAGACGGCGCGAAAACCTGGCTCAAACCGACACGCATCGACGGTGCCGGGCAGAAATTGCCGGCCGAGACCGATGTCATCGAACTGAAGGACGGTCACCTATTCGCGGCACTGCGCGGCGACGGCGAGCAGCAGATGTGCTACAGCATTTCGCGCGATCATGGCCGTAGCTGGAGCCACGCCAAGCCGATCGGATTCCTAGGGCATTGCCCCTATCTGCATCGCACGGTCGACGGCATCATTCTGCTTGGCCATCGACAGCCTGCAACCAGCCTGCACTACAGCCTCGACCAGACGAAAACCTGGAGCCCGAACGTGCGTATCGATTCGATGAGCGGTGCGTATCCGTCGATGGTGAACCTGAAAGACGGCACGGTGCTGGTGGTTTATTACGAAGAAGGCCCCGGTTCGAGCATTCGTGCCAAGCGCTTTCGCGCAACCGCCAAGGGGATCGAATGGTTGGGGTTATGAAGCCAACTGCGTCCAGGAGGTAGCAGCGATGGCGAACCCGGCGCGGTGCCATGCTCTTTTTCCACGGGCGAATAAGCATGCGGGCGTCTCATCGTGCGCTACTGCAAGCAGACACGTTTCACATCAGTGGTTCGGCCGCGTCGTACATGGCTTCGGCCGCCGCAGCCACGGCTTGTGTCGGAGTGGTCTCCGTTTCGGCCGTGACCGGGCGCAGGCGCCCGGCCAGCCACAGGCTCGAGATCGTCGCGGCAGCCGACAACCACCCCAGGATGGGAAAGTTCTGCAGCGTGCCGTCGGCGGCCTCGGCCACGATCAGTCCACCGACGTACGCACCGACGCCCAGCGCCAGATGTTGCACCGACGAATTCGCGCTTAAGAAACCGCCGCGCCGACCGGGCGCGACACTGCTGGTGATCATCGCCATGGCGGCTACCATGCGGCCCGAATTGCTGACCATCACGCCAGCCACAAGTGCAATAGCGATCCAGGGCGGCACGCCGGACATATTCGTGACGGCCAGCGTCATCACGGCAGAAGCCGGCGCCACGATGCGAAAAACGCGCAGTTTGCCGTACCGATCGGCGAGCCGGCCGATCCACGGCGCCGAAAACAATGTCACGACACCACCGGCAATGAAGACCAGCGGCAACTGCTCTTCGGACATACCGACGTTATTGACCAGGTAAGGGCTGACGTACGGGAACACAACAAAGCCAGCAAACATCAGCGATACTACAAGTGCAAAAGCGCGCACGTGATTCGGTTGTGTGAAAGTGTCGACCACGACGGCCAAGGGATGCTCGCGGGCCGCGTCTGGCGTAAGGTGCCCGCGGAGGCGCGGCAAGGTCCATGCGGCGACCAGCATGATGGGGAAGCCGACGGCGGCGAGCAGCAAAAACGGTATGTGCCAGCCGAACTTCGTTCCAAGAAAGAGCCCAAACGGAACGCCCGCCACCGAGGCGAAGGCAAAGCCCGACATGAGCGCACCGGTGGCCCGGCCGCGCCGCTCCTCGGGAAAAACATCGCCGATGATGGCCATCGCCATGCCGCCGAGGATGCCGCCGAAGGCGCCGGTGGCTAGCCGTGCGAAAACAAGGGTGTAGTACGATGTTGCCAGACCGCAGAGCAGCGTGCCGACGAGAAAGCCGGCGTCGATCGCGAGAAAAGCGAACTTTCGTTCCAGGCGGTCGATGAGCGACGAGGCGACCAGGCCCGCGATCCCGCCGGCCAGCGTATAGCTCGACACGACGAGCCCAAACTGGGCTGGGCCGATTTCGAGGTTCCGCATCAACTGCGTGCCGAGCGGCATGATCACCATGAAGTCGACAATGGTGATGAACTGCACCGCCGCCAGCATCAGGATCACGATGCGTTCGCGGGTCTGCGTGGCCCCGTCTTCTTTTCCCGCTGTACCGACCCTGTTCATCCGGCCTCCTGCGACCCCACGAATTCGCACATTGACTGACATCTAATGAATATCCCAAGCAGGCTCGGCGCGGAAGCCCAGCGATCGCCGACCATCGCTCGCCATCGGTGGGGGCGTGCAGGTTTCGCGGCCGCTGTCGTTGACGACAGCGCGGCGCGCGAAGAAGTTCACAGATCCCCGGTAGAATCGGGATTCGTGAGAAATGCGTGAGCGCGGCGGCTCGCAACTCGGTCGCCTGGTTTACGTCTTGATTCGGCGCGATAGCAGCAGCGTCGCGGCGGCAAGAGTCATAAGAAGAATCCCGGTCGGCTCGGGCACGACGCGCGCGATGAGATTGGTGCCCGGCTCGGTGAACCAGATGTGGCCATCGGGCCCCGTCGTAATGCCTGCCGGATCGGAACCTGGCGCCAGCTCGCTTGCGGTGATCACCCCGGCCGTCGTAATCCGAGCGACTTTGTCGGAGAATTGTTCTGTAAACCACAGGTTGCCATCAGGCCCAGAGGTAATTCCCAAGGGGGAGGAGACGGCGCCCAAGCCGAATTCCGTCAGGGCGCCGGCCGCGGTAATGCGCCCGACACGGTCGCCCGTAAATTCCGTAAACCAAAGGTTGTTGTCGGAACCAAGAGCAATGCCAGCGGGGCCGCTGCCGGCCGAAACCGGAAAGTCGATAATCGCCCCAGCCGGTGTGATGCGGCCGACACGGTCAGTCCCTTGCTCGGTGAACCACAAGTTGCCGTCCGGACCGTTTGTGATCCCTGCAGGCATCGAGCCCGCCTGCAGGTTGAACTGCGTGACGTTTCCAGCAGGTGTGATGCGTCCGATTTGGCCGGAATCGGCCTCGGTAAACCATAAGTTCCCGTCCGGCCCCGAAACGATCCCCGACGGTCCCGTTGTGTCGCCGATCGCAAACGGCGTGACCGCGCCAGTCGGCGTGATCATGCCAATGGTGTTGCTGCCGTATTCGGTGAACCACAGGTTGCCGTCGGGTCCCGTCGTGATGTCGCGCGGTTGCGAACCGGCAGGCAGATTAAATTCCGTGATGACTCCGGCAGGCGTAATGCGGCCGATTTTGTCCGTTGATCCTTCAACGAACCACACGTTGCCGTCCGGGCCGGCGCTGATGCCTGAAAGGCCCGCGTTATTTGTCGGTACCGCGAATTCTTCGATCGTGATCGCGCGCGCCGTGAGAGAATTCAAAACGTGCAGCGCGATGCAAAGCCATCCGAACAACCATGCTCGTCGTAGATGCATTAGCGTACCTCCACAAGTGGCGGTATTCACGTCGGCCATTGGCCGAGCACCGATTCGCGCGTCGACGCCATTCTACCCACCCACCCGGGAGAAATCGCCACCCTTTTCCAGGTAGGTTTTGTCAGCGCCTAGCAGCCTGTTGAAAAAAGCCCTCGTGGCTTTTTTCAACCTCGCCAAGTGCGAAGCAAAGCTTCGCACGACTCGCAAAATAACGACTTACGTCGATATTTTGCCATCGCATCCCTGCGATGTCGCAGCCCGTTGAATTCTTCAACAGGCTGCTAGGTGAGGAGATTCGTGTTCGTGCGGCCGGGCCCTGAATAGGTGCGCCTCACCGCATCTCATGCGGCCATGCCTGATAAAATGCGATACGGCAACCGCCGCGACAGGGCTTTGAACGCCAGGAGAAATGACCATGTCCGTCGAGAATTACAAGAATCTTGTAATCGGCAGCGGCGCCGGCGGCAAAATCGTCGGTTGGGGCCTGGCCAAGCAGGGTCAGAAAACGCTGGTCGTCGAACGCAGCATGATCGGCGGTTCGTGCCCAAACGTCGCCTGTCTTCCCAGCAAGAACGTAATCTATAGCGCCAAGGCAATCTCCCTTGTAAACCCAAAGACTGGGCTTGGTGTCACCAAGGGACAGATCGAAACCGACATGGCGGGGGTCGTCCGTCGCAAACAAGCAATGATCGAGGGGCTGATCCAGATGCACCTCGACAATTTCCGAGCCACCGGCGCCGAACTCGTCATGGGACAGGCGCGATTCATCGCGCCAAAAACTGTGGAAGTGACCTTGAACGATGGCGGTACGCGGCAACTACGAGGCGAACGGGTGATTCTCGGGCTGGGCAGCCGAGCCAGCATTCCTCCGGTGCCTGGCCTGGCCGAGGCGAAGCCGTTGACGCACGTCGAAGCGCTGAACCTGGAAAGATTGTCCGAGCATCTTATCGTGCTCGGGGGCGGGTACGTGGGGTTGGAGTTTGCCCAAACACTACGGCGATTCGGTAGCCGCGTGACAATCGTGCAGCGCGGACCTCGTCTATTGGAACGCGAAGATCCCGATGTTGCCGATGCGGTGGCCGAACTAATGCGGGACGAAGGCGTCGAAGTTTTGCTCAACGCCCAGGTGAAAAACGTGACAGGCACGTCGGGCGCGCGAGTGACCGTGCAAGTAAAAGCGGGAGATCGCGAGTTGTCGCTCGATGCGACCGATATTCTGGTCGCGGCGGGCCGGACGCCGAACACGGACCAGCTCGATCTGGCGAAGACCGGCGTCGAGCTGGACCCGCGCGGCTATATCCGCGTTGACGAGCGACTGCGAACGACAGCTCCCGATGTGTGGGCCGCCGGTGATTGTGCGGGCAGCCCGCAGTTTACGCACGTGGGCGAGGACGATGCACGCGTGATTCTCAGCAATCTTGCGGGCGGCAATCGTACGACCCGCGACCGGTTGATTCCCTACTGCTTGTTTACCGATCCGGAATTGGCGCACGTCGGCCTGACCGAAACCGAGGCACGTTTCAGGAAGGTCGCCTACAGGCTTATCAAGGTACCGATGAAAAGCGTCCTGCGCACGCGCACTCTCTCCGAAACGCGAGGATTTGCCAAAGCGCTCATCGGAGCCGATGATCGAATCCTCGGATTTACCGTATTCGGCGCCGAGGGAAGCGAAATGATGGCCGTCGTGCAAACGGCGATGGTGGCGAAGCTGCCCTACACGGCCGTGCGTGATATCATATTCGCCCACCCCACGACGGCCGAAGGGCTAAACAGCATGTTCGCGGATACGCCCTCGGCAGCGGCGGCGAATTAAACTGACCCGGCGACCTAGATTCTTCGGCGCGCCATGTTGACCTGATTCCGAATCTTCTTGAAGAGACATTCATGATGAACGCCCAGTACTGTCCGGTTGAACTTTTTTGATTTTGTTTCAAGTAGTTGGCCAAACGCAACTTGCATTCAAGCATGAGCGCGCACGACTTCAAATTGATCGCTGAGAATGAACCACTTTGTTCCGGTTTAGTCGGGCAAAGGGTC
>DASZWQ010000194.1 GCA_035546535.1 Pirellulales bacterium
ATGCTGGGCACCTTGCGACGATGCAGCCTCCGCGAACAAGTTTCCTCATGGGGACTCGGCGGCCAAGGTAGCCGAAAAGTCCTCGACCTCCTGGAAAACACGGCCGCTCTGGCGGCCTAAACTGCGAAACTCGAACTAAGGGCTCACGACGGAACGCCATTCCGAGAGCCCCCACGAATTGGACCGGATCGAATCCGAGGCGAGGTTAGAAATATGCGACTCTTTTCCGCACTTCTCCTGCTGAGCGGCTGCCTGTGGACTTGCCAGCAGGCCGCTCGCGCGGACGAACCTGCCGCCGCGGCGCCTGCTCCCGTCAGTTTCACAAAAGACGTCGCGCCGATCCTTGTCCAGAAGTGCCAGGCCTGCCACGGCCCGGGCGACCCCAAGGGGGACTACCAGATCACGTCGTTTGAACTCTTGTCGAAGCCGGGCGCCAGCAGCTCCGCGCCGGTGACAGCCGGCAAGCCCGACGAGAGCGAGTTGTTGCGGCTCATCGCCTCGGAAGACACAGGCGAACGCATGCCGAAGGATGGCGACCCACTCTCGGCCGAGCAGGTGGCCACGGTCCGCCGTTGGATCGAAGAGGGCGCCAAATTCGACTCGCCCGATCCGAAGGCGCTCTTGGCGTCGATCGTGCCGCGGCAGCCGCATCCCGCCCCGCCCGAAAGCTATCGCGTGGCCGTACCGGTGACGGCGCTCGCCTTCCGGCCCGACGGTCAGGAACTGGCCGCCAGCGGCTACCGCGAGATCACGATCTGGAATCCCACGAGCGGCGCCCTGCTGCGTAGGATCAAGAATGTGCCGCAGCGGACCCTCGGTCTGGCCTATAGCCCGGACGGCAATCTACTGGCCGCTGCCGGGGGGATGCCGGGGCAGTCGGGCGAAGTCACGCTCTATAACCCGGCGGACGGCGCGATCGTGCGGCAGCTGGGTTCGATGTCGGACGTGGCTTGGGGCGTGGCGTTCAACCCGGCCGGCAACAAACTGGCTGCCTGCGGGGCCGATCGTTCGATTCGCCTCTACGACGTCGCCACCGGCAAGGAAGAGCGGGTCATCGAGGATCATGCCGATTGGGTCATGGCCGTGGCCTGGAACCATGACGGCACCCGCCTCGCTTCGGCCAGCCGGGACAAGACGGCGAAGCTGTTCGATGCCGCGACGGGGGAATCGCTGCTCACGTACCCTGGCCATGGCGAGCAGGTGTTTGGCGTTGCCTTCAACGCCGATTCGAGCCAGGTATTTTCCACCGGCCGGGACAAAAAGATCCACGTCTGGAAGACAGCCGACGCGGCCAAGGTGGGCGAGATCGCCGGCTTCGGTCAGGAGGTCTACGACATCACGATCCAAGGCGGCCAGGTTTATTGTTGCTCGGCCGACAAGACGGCCCGCCAGTTCGAAGCCGGCGAGCGGAAGCACGTCCGCAACTACGAGGGGCACGCCGATTGGGTCTATTCCCTATCGTATAACGACGCCACGAAGCGCCTGGCCACTGGCAGCTTCGATGGCGAAGTGCGAGTCTGGAACGCGGCCGACGGGGCGCTCATTGCCTCCTTCAAAGCCGCGCCCGGTTTAACGCCGGCGCAGCCTGCCGTGCAGCAAGCGGCGGCTAAGTAGCGGCAGTTCTCTGCCACAATCACTTCGCATCCAAAGAGAGTGCGCGCGGGGGGTTCTGTGCGCGGGCGCCGACGCCAAGCGCGTGCCGTGCTATTCGTTCACACCGATCCCTGTCGAGAAGTCGGCTTGTGAATCGCGTCACGAAGTGTGGCGACACCATGGCTCGAAAAAGCGCAGCCGGCTCTATCCTTTTTTTCAAGTCGTGCTTATTGTGAATTTAGATGCAGCAGATCTCCGCTGCCGCGTCTCACGTCTTTAACTCTTCTATTGCTTGCTCTTCCTACGTTGCATCGGGTAACCCGCGGGGGTCGCGCTGCGCGATGGCATTGTGTTTGCATTGCCTGGGAATCAACTTTCGCCGCGGCCGCCAGCGACCAATGCGAAGCCAGTGTGGTGACTTTGCGGTCAGGAGTTGCATCTAACATTTTGTGAACCGTCGAATGTCGACGGAAATAAATGGAGAGTCGCAAACGCCTACAGGGCATTTGCACCAAACAGAGTCGAGGCGTCCCATGTTCCCCTCCTGGGCCCTTACGCGGTCCCTGTCTAGCTCCGCAAACGGGTCGAGAGCCAACTCCATCGCATGCTGCTGCATTCTCCTGATGGCCACGCTGCTCTGGCAGACAAACACTGTCGGGGCCGAGCCGGCCGTGGACGCGGACGGCAGCAAGCACGCCACCCCGGCGAGCGGAAGCAAGCTTGTCCTGGGCGTTCGCTGGACCAATTCAGCGTGTGGCGAACATTTACAACAGCGAACGAAGACGGCCCTCGCAGTGCTGTCGTTGCTGGGCGACTTCGACTGTCGACTCTCTTCCGAGGCACTGAGCTACGCGCGGCCGGGCGACCTTGTCGTCGACGGACCATTTCAAGACACGCTCTTGAATATCCCGGTGCACGGGCAAGCCCATGTCGAGGGAAAGCTGACGATCGTGCCCGTGGCCGATGATCGGCATGCCGCGATCGACGTGCATGTGAACGGCGTGGCGCGACTGGAGGGCTCGGGGACTTCGCATCGCGTGCAAATCGAAAGCGACGCCACCGTGACATTTCATGCGGTGAAACGCTTATTCTTCGACACTGCCGGCGTGACGAGCTTGCCGGCCACCTGCACGGCCGAAAGCGACATGATCTTCAAGGAGATTACGGCGCGCCAGCAACCGAAGCTGCTGGGGAAATTTGCCGAGCGCGTTGCGCATCGCAAGGTGGCCGATAGTCACGAAGCGGCCGAAGAGGAATGTTCCGAGCACGTGGTCGAAGCCATTTGCGCCGCGTTCGACCGCGAGCTGGGGGATTCAGCCAAGGTCGTGAACGCAACGCTCAACGACTTCCTGGCAGCCGCGTCCAAAACCTATCAGACGCATTGGGAGCGGGTCCGTTTCCGCACCGCAACCGACAGCGTGCGGATCAGCCGTGAGAGCGGCCAAACGACGCAATTCGCCGCGCTGCCGAGTGGGGCGGATGCCGCGCTGCCACTCGTATTGATACGGATCCCGCGCGATTCGATCGGCGTGCAACATCTGTTGGCTGGGCTACATCTCTTGCAACCCGCGTCAGAGGTTACTCGCCCAGGAGCGTCGAAGGTTCCTGCCGCGCCGGCGATGCGCTCTTCGGTCAGTTGGCAAGAGAAGACCGTCACGCTGTCTGTCGATTACGATCGGACGGTCGGCCTGGCCCAAGAACCCGTCGTCGGGGCAGGACAGTAGAGCAGGGGCCACGTGGCCAAAACACGCGGGCCGACGACGGGCACTTGAAAGCCGCGTCGGTGAGCTGCTTCAAGCGATCTCGACCAGGAAATCGCGCCCTTCCCAGCGACCGGCATCCAGCCAGTAGAACGTGAAGCGGACCGGTGCTTTCTGCCCCTCGGCAACGGGGATGTCGACAAAGTTTTGCCCGACCGAGGTGTGCGTGGAGTCGGTATCCATGGCAGGCTGCCACTCGTTGACAGTCCAATGCAAACGAAACGGTGTGCGCGTGATAACGCGCAGCCGTGTTCCCGCCGCCACGAAGCGCGGCTGGCGGTTGAACTTCCAGATTTCGATCGGTTCCCGCGAGGTTACGGACAAGTAGCGCTCGGCAACCTTCGGCAGGAGGTCGAAGACTCGACCATCGGCCGCCGAACGCACCAGCTTGATGTATTCAGCGTGCGCCCACACGAGCGGCATCGCGGCGCCGGTCTCCCGGCCGAAGAACAGTAGCGACCGCGCAATATCCGGCTGGTCCCAAACCTGTTCCGGCAACAGAGCGGTGGCGGTGGCGAATTTTTCCATCGCGTGAATGTACGGGGTGGGGCTGCGCCCCGCAGCCAGCTCGTAATGCCCACGCTCGCCAGTCAACAGGGGCCAGGCATGACCGTGTCCCCAACCCTGAAAGGCGCCGCCGTCAAGTCGTTGACCGTAGCCATCGTTGTTGTACCGGTGCCAGCAAGGGCCGTATGGCGTATCGACACGCAACGTAGCATCGATCACACGCAAGGAGTCTTCGATCAAATCGCTGCCCGGCGCGCGGATGCCATAACGGACTAGCTCCAAAAAACCGGCGTCGACAATATTCTTCGCTGGATGGCCCGCAGGCGCCCCGGGGGGCTGATTGCGGAGTTCGATCCAACCATGATTGGGATCTTCGTCCGCGTGCGGGTCACCGGGCGCCACGGGGTGAATGCGAATGAAGTGTCGGCGGATGCCTGGCACCAGCTCGCCTGCGGTGGTGACGGTCCAGCGATCGACGTGTGATTCGAGAAAGTCGGCGTAGTCTTCCAGGAAGCGCGCAGTCACTTCGTCGCGGCGCTCGCGCGCAAAGCACGCGGCACAAACCAGGCCGGCAATGTTCGAGGCCAGCGTCGATGGCGAGTATCCGCCGTTTTCTTCCCAGCGTTCTTGCGGGGTCGCTGGACCGTGCTCGATGAGGTAGCCCGCCGCGATGCGGACCATAGGCCAGGGATCAAAGCCATCGAGCGCGCCCGCCTCGTGCAGGCGCCAGGCGAGCATGATGGGAAACGACACTTCGTCCAATTGCACGCCCCGCCAGTACGGCTCGCCGCTGATCCAGAAATTCTGGTAAAAGCCGCCATCGGGGCATTGCGAGCAAGCCAGGTAGATCAGCGCTCGCAAAGGCGGCGTATGGTGACCGGCCGCCATCAGGCCTGTAGCGCTATTGCACATGTCGCGCGTCCAGACCAGGTGGTAGCCACCCAGGTCGTCGTCGCTCATCACTTCGCCCCACGGAGTGCTCAGCGAGGCGATGGTGGCGCCGTCGTAGATTTTGTCCTCGTGGGCGAGAATCAGGCAGTGGCTCATTCGGTACAGGTTCCCGCCATCACCCGCCTGCGCCACCGGCTCGCAGCGCAAATGGTCAGCCGCGCGGCTCCATTGCTCAATGAACCGTTGGCGATGATCGTCGAACGGCTGGCTCATCGACTGCGCCAGCGCGACCAGCGCCTGGTGCAGGCTATAGCCGAAGCTCAGCACCATGGTGAACTCGTTCGTAGCGCTGAGATCCAATTGCCCGGTGAGAGCGATGTTGCCATCGGTCACCGAGTCGAACTGCCAGTCCATGTGGAAGTCGCGCGCCAGGTCCTGCCAGCCGTCGGTCGAGCCGACGTACCCACACGAGGTTTTCGTAAACGGTACGGTCGCTTGCAGGGCCAGCCAGATGCCGTTCTTGTGCGCGGTCAGCACTTGTCCCTGGGGCGTGAGGGCGACATTGCCGTTGTTGCTCCAGCCGCCGACGTCCAAGTGGGGCGCCAGCAGCACGTATAGTTGCAGCTTGTGAAGAATCTCGTCCGGCGCGTCGAGCCGGACCTGCATCAACAGGCAGGGCCGGTGCGGATCGCTGATGACCTCGCGTGTGAGCGTGTAGCGCCCCTCGGGACAGTGCGTTCTCATGCGGTAGCCGAGTGCGTGCGGCGCCACCGCCTCGACCTGGTGACTGGCATGCCTTCGCCCGTCGTGGAAGAAGGTCTCGCCGTCGGTGACGAGTAACTGCATATCGCGAATTTGGGGACGATCGATCGTCGGAAACGACACTTCATTGACGGTCCCGCGCGAGATCGTGAACCACACGCGGCTGAGATCGGAGTAGGCGGTACCGACACCGTCCTTGTTGGCGCGCGTCCAGCGTGGCGGAATGCCCGGCCCGCCGCTCGCGGGATTGCTATTAAGCAGTTCCGCCATCGAATCCATCTCCCAAAAATCTGCTTCGTTCGTCGCCTGGCGTCGGCGCACACCAGCTTTCGTTCACCCTCCCTGAAGAGGGACGCTGGACTATGCTGACCCGCGACGAGTGCCGCGTTGGCCGGACTACCTATTTTACGCCGCTGATCGTGACCTTGCTGTCGGCGACCGGCGCCTGCAAGCCCTTGGCGCAGCGGTTTTGCGTCGCGCCCGCCCCGAACATCCGTTAGAGCCGGCCCGATTCCTCCGAGCCTTCGAACGCGGCGGGGCATGCTTGCCAGATTGTGAGCGCAGCTGGTGAAGGCTCTCGCCAGAACAAAGCACGTGCTCGTACCGGGTCGATGCGCGCCAGTGGATGCACTGGACCCCATCTTGCGTTCGAATCGCTTATAGAAGGGATACGCTACATGAAAATTTCCGCGCGTCGGAGTACATTGACCGAACCGAATTCGGGTTTTGGTGCATGGAAAATACAGGCATTTGCATGAATAGCTTCTCTCAGCAAGCGCCAGCAGTCGACGATGCCCTGCGAGCCTCGCAAGAACGATTTCGCCTGATCTTCGATAGCTTGCCAACGCCGTGCGTTATCTATGATGCCCAGCGGCGGTTTCGTTACATCAATCGGACGATGGCTCAGCTGCTGCGCCGCACGGAAGAAGAGGCCATCGGCTACCGTGACGAGGACTTGCTACCGGCCCAATTCACGCAAATTTATTTGCCGCTATTGTGCCAGGCTATCGAGACGCGTTTGCCGCAGAGGGCCGAGTGTTCTTTCAGCGGCCCGCTCGGGACTGCGCATTACATCGCGCACTACGTCCCTATGCTCGACGAACATGGCCAGGTACGGGAAGTGCTGGGAATCAGCTACGACATTTCGCCGCAAAAGCGCGTCGAGCAAGAGCTACGCCAGCGCGACGACGAAATGCGCTCGCTGGCCGACAACGTGCCCGACATCATTGCCAGAGTCGATCGCGCGGGACGCTATTTGTACGTGAACCGGCGCGTCGAGGAGATTACTGGCTTGCCGCGCGAGGAATTCCTGGGCAAGAACAGCCGCGAGTTGAATTTTCCCGACGAGCTTTTGGATGTTTGGGACCGCGACCGTCACCGCGCCTTCGACACGGCGCAAACCGTGGAAAGCGACTTTGTATGGCAAGGATCGACTGAACCTAGATATTTCGAATCGCGCCACATTCCCGAAGTGTCCGACGACGGCACGGTGCGCACGCTGCTGACGCTAATCCGTGACATCAGCGATCAAAAGCTGGCCCAACTGAAGCTCACCGAAAGCGAAGAGCGCTTTCGCATGGCCTTCGAGTCGATTCCTGTCGGGATGGTAGTGCTGGACAGCAAATTGCGCGTGCAAAGGGCCAACCGCGCGCTGCGCGAAATGCTGGGCTATTCCGAGGCCGAGTTGATGACCATCTCGCCCTACGACATTACCCACCCCGATGATCTCGCCGAGGGCCGCGACAAGATGGCCGCGTTAACCCGCGGTGACATTCCCTACTACACCCGCGAGAAACGGCATCTGACCAAGGATGGTCGCGTGATCTGGGGCCGGCTGACAACGGCACTGGTGCGTGGTCAGGACGGCGATCCGCAGCGATACATCGGCATTCTTGAAGATATTGCCGAGCGACGCGCGGCTGAAGAGGAGCTGGCCCGCTACCGAGAAAACCTGGAAGAACTGGTGCGTTCGCGGACCCGCGCCTTGGAAGCCTCGCAACAGACGCTGCGCTCGGCGGAGAGGCTGGCATCGTTGGGCACGCTGGCGGCCGGGATCGCGCATGAAATCAACAATCCCGTCGGCACCATCCTGCTCGCAGCCGAGATGGCGATGGCCGCGCACGATGCTCAAGACTCCGAATCCGTAGTGCGATGCCTGGCAGGGATCAAGGCCGACGCGCAGCGTTGCGGGCGGATCGTCAAGAACGTCTTGCACTTCGCCCGGCAGGAACCCACGGAGAAGTCCCTGCATCCGTTGAACGAGGTTGTCAATGATGCGGTGCGGCGCACGCAAGCGTATGCGGCGGAACGCGGCGCGCAAGTGATTACCGCCCTGGGTAAGTCCGTGGGGACGGTGCTCATGAATCCTATCGCCTTGGAGCAAGCACTCACTAATGTCTTGCGCAACTCGATCGAGTCGCATCAACGTCCGATCACGATTCGTGTCGCCACGTTGGCCTGCCATAAGCATTACGAGGTGACCATTGCCGACGACGGGCCAGGCATCGCCCGCGAGGCGCTCCTGCACATCTTCGATCCCTTCTTTACGATGCGGCGAACCAACGGAGGGGTGGGGCTGGGCCTGAGCCTGGTCCACGGGACCATCAACGATCATCAGGGGCGGATTCGCGTCGATAGCGCAGTCGGACGCGGCACCACGTTCACGATCGAGCTACCCTGTCCCCCAGTGCAGGCCTGATCGATCGCCGACGCTTCCCCTTGCCAGCCGCGACGGCTGGAGTTTCCCGTCGGGATGGTCGATAGCAGGAGGCGTGAAACTCCTAGGACTTCGCGGCGTCCGACGTCGATGAAGGGACTCCGCCAAGCCTCCTGTTTTACCAGAATCGCGCAATCTGAAGGCCAGCGGAGTGCTGGCATGTTGAGGATGATATTGCCGGCGGCCTCCCCATGCGGCAGACTACGCGGCCTATTCCGAGTCGTTCAGACGCATTTCTTGCAGTTCCTTCGAAATCGAGCCAGCCTTTGGCGCCTTGCGGTGCGCGCCCTAGCGACCTGGGAAAGACTATGCGCTACGTCGTCTGCACAATCTGGCTCTTTGCAGTGCTGACCGGCTGCGCCACGGTTAAGACGCCACCGCCGCTGTTTCCCAACCCAGTGCTTGCGCCGCCGATTGACCGTGATGTTTTCTGGGATCAGCTCGTGGCGGTCGTTGACGACTACTTCGACATTAAGTCGGAAGATCGCGTCCGCCTGGTCGACAATATGTTGACCCTCGGACGCATCGACACCGTTCCGGAGCTTGGCGCCACGTTATTAGAACCGTGGCGCAAAGATTCCGTCGGCTTTTACGAGCGCTTGGAATCTACGTACCAGACGATTCGCCGCCGCGCGCTCATCCAGGTCGTGCCGACCGATAACGGCGGCTACATGGTCGATGTCGCAGTGTACAAAGAACTGGAAGATCTGCGGCGTCCCGACCATGCCAACGCGGGCGATGCGACGTTTCGTAACGACGACTCGCTCGATCGCTACAACGATCAGACGCAAGGTCCGACGACCACGCTCGACAGCTTCCCCACTTATGGCCGCGCGCGCGGCCCGATCGGCCCTCAGCCGTTCACACTCGGGTGGATTCCGCTGGGGCGGGACGCCGTGCTCGAGCAGCGGATGATTGCCGACTTGCTGAAGCGATTAGGAGCGCCCGGCCCAGGCGAGTGCGCTACGCCCATCCCCATTCAGCCCATGCCGCACTAAGATGCGGGCGAGGCCGGCGCCGGGGAAGTTGCGAGCGAACTCTGGCTGGCAAATCCTAGCGGCAACGCGTCCTGGGCGACCGGCAGCTTCAGCGTAAATGCCGTCCCTTTGCCCGGCGTGCTATCGACGCGAATCCGACCGTGATGAGATTCGATGATCTCGCGGCACATCGACAGGCCGAGACCTGTCCCCCCTTTGCCGCTGCCGTCGGGCCCGCTCTTGGTGCTGAAGAAAGGATCGAATATGCGGTGCATGACCTCGGGAGTCATGCCGCAGCCCGTATCGCGGACGAGCAGGTCCACGGTGCCAGCTTCGAGATCATGCGAAAGCTTGATGACGACGCGCCCCCCCTGGGGCATCGCCTGCCGGGCGTTGATCAGCAAGTTCAAGAGCACCTGCTGGATCTGGTTGGGATTCGTCAGCGCCGGGGGGACCGGTTCGAGATACTTCTCGACGGTGACTCGATACTTGTTCAGTTCGCGTTCCAAAAGCAGGAGCGTGTCTTCCACCAGCTTGACCATGTCGGTCGCTTCGAACGAGTTGGTGCGGTTGCGCGCGAAACCAAGAATGGTGCTCGTGATCTTGGCAGCGCGCGTGCCCGCCGAGAGGATTTTCTCGAAGGCCTTTTCCCGCGTCGCCACGTCCTTGTGACGCAAACCCAGCTTGGCGTAATTGATGATCGTCGTGAGAACGTTATTGAATTCGTGCGTGGTGGTACTGGCCAATTCGCCGAGGGCCGTCAGCTTTTGCGCTTGGGCCAAGCGCTCCTTGAGCACGGCGACCTGCTGTTCCAGATTTGCTTCTTTCCCACCGCCCATGGATTTACCTTCGGTCGATAAAGTCGACCCGTTTTGCGCCGGGCGTGCCGCGGCCCGATGCCGCACATACGGAAGCCCTTTTCCCGTCGCGCCGGTTTCGCTGGCTTGCGCCGCCTGAAGGACTAACTCATTGATCCGTCAAGAGTTAATTACTTGGTTCCTATCGTCGTGCTCGACTGGGCAACTGAAACGCAAGCCGCTATAATCCGCCCCGCGTCGCGGTCGCCCCCGGAAAGGATTCGCCAGGCGGCTTGGAGAAGCTGGGATGCACACAGTCGAGTTGCTGGAAAGGGCGCTCCGTGCGGCCGAAGGGCTCGGTTATCGCGTCCGCCAAGACTGGCTGGACGGGCCAGGAGCCGGCTGCGAAATCAAAGGCGAGAAATGGTTGTTTCTCGATCTCGCCAGTAGCCCGCTCGACCAATTAGACGTTGTCGCCGGCGTGCTATCTCGCGAGCTAGGCCAGCGGCGTGGCAAAGACGACGCAACTTCTCATCAACCGGCGCCAATCGATTCGGCCGTGCAACAGTTTCTCGACGAGCGACACGCTGCGTGACGCCGCCGGTGCCTGCGGCTTCGAGATTCGCACCGTTAGCACTGGCCGTGCCTCTCCGGCCGACTGACTTCGGGCGTTCCATACAGTTTGTGCGCTTGGATGTAGGCTTCCACGGCCCGGGGGGTCCGGTAGCGAATGCTTTGACCAGCCGCCACGCGCTGGCGGATGTCGCTGCTGCTTAGCCCTAGCGGAGGCATTTCGACCTGGTGTCGGCGGATTCCTTCCAGCCGCGCCGGCGGGACGATCGGCGCGAGCACATCGTAATGGGGCGCAGGAGCCCCTGGACGCCCCACAACGACCAGCGTCGCTAGTTGGCATATCCTGGCCGGCTCGCGCCAATGCGGCAAATCATCGAGCGAGTCGGCGCCAAGCAGGAAGAAGAGTTGTCGCGACGTATCCTCCTCGACCAAACTCGCCAGTGTGTCGACGGTGTAGCTGACGCCGCCCCGGTCGATCTCCGCGCGACAGACGCGAAACGTTGCCTGCCCGCCGATCGCCAGTTCCAGCATCTCCATGCGCTCGGCGGCCGAGGTCAACGACCGCCCCTGCTTGTGCGGCGGCGTGGCCGCCGGCAGGAACCAAACTTCGTCGAGCCCGCATTGTTCTCGGCAACATTCTGCTAGCAGCAGATGCCCATAATGGACCGGGTCGAACGAGCCACCGAGCAAGCCTAGTCGCATTCGTTGACACCTCGTGGGGCGGTTGCAGGACGCCGACGGCAGCCCCATATTGAAATCGAACACCAAACGGTCATGACCAGCCCTTTTGAAGGGCTCGCAAGCTCCGGGAAGCGTAAAATCTTCAGTGCCGTATCGTAACGGAGCAACCTGTTCACGACCACTGACGAGCGACTCCTCGCGCGGGAAGACAAGATTGAAAGCCGGCCACCAGCAAGAATTGTTCGACAGCGCCGCGCCCGATTGGGAGTTGGACGATTCGAGCGAGACGCTCGTGGCGTCGGTGTTATTGTCGATCGGGCCGACCGAGCCACTCGATTACCGCGTGCCGGATAGCTTGCGCGACCGGGTCCAAGTCGGTTGCCGCGTGAGCGTCCCGCTCGGCCATGGCAATCGCACCCGGATCGGCTACTGCGTGGGGTTGTCGCAGCAAACGTCACACCGCCGATTGAAGGAGCTGTCGGCGATCGTCGACGAGCAATGCCTGCTCAGTCCCGCCATGTTCCGGCTCAGCCAGTGGATCGCCGAGCGTTATCTGTGCAGTTGGACGCAGGCGCTCGACACCATGCTGCCAGCCGCCGTGCGACACCAGGCGGGTACGCGCCGGGCCACGATTCTGTCCGTCCCGCCCGAGACCATTTCTCGGCTCGAGGATTTGCGTCTGCCGGCCAAGCAACTGCAGATATTGCGGCACCTGGTAGCGATGGGCAAACCGGTTCTGCAATCGGAACTGATCGAGACGCTCTCCTGTACTTCGGCCCCGATTACAGCGCTGCGCCGCAAAGGGCTGATTCGCGCCGACGTGGCGAGGATTCGTCAGGAGGACTATGCGAAGCCACAGGCCGAGCGCGAGGAAAATCACCCGCTCAACGACGATCAAAAGCGCGCCCTGGCCGCGATCATGGCGGCCCTGGAAGCCAAGCAACAGCAAACGATCGTCCTGCATGGCATTACCGGCAGTGGCAAGACCGAGGTCTATATTCGCGCGATCCAGGAAGTCGTCTCGTACGGCCGGCAGGCGATCGTGCTCGTGCCCGAGATCAGCCTGACGCCGCAGACCGAACAGCGCTTTCGGGCTCGCTTCGGCGAGGTCGCCGTCCTGCACAGCCACATGACCGACGCCGAGCGCGGCTGGCACTGGGAGCGCATCGCGCGTGACGAAGTTCCAGTCGTGGTCGGCGCGCGCAGCGCGATATTCGCTCCCGTGCCGCGCCTTGGGCTGATCGTGCTCGATGAAGAGCACGAGGCATCCTTCAAGCAAGACAGTGCCCCGCGGTATCACGCGCGCGATGTCGCGATCGAGCGCTCGCGGGCCGAGCGCGTGCCGCTGGTGCTGGGCTCGGCCACTCCCTCGCTGGAAAGCTGGCAATTAGCAAAAAGTGGCACCTATCAACTGGTCGAGATGCCGCGCCGCGTGCTCGATCGCCCGCTTCCCGACGTGCGCACGATCGATCTGCGTAACGAGTTCGAGCGTGGGCCGGCGGCGGGTGCGCTCAGTCGTCCCTTGCGGCTGGCGATGCAAGAATCGCTGGCTGACGGCGGCCAGGTGATTTTGCTGCTGAACCGGCGCGGCTATTCGACGCATTTGCAATGCCCGGCCTGCGGCGAAGTCGTCCGCTGCCCGCATTGCGACATCGCGCTCACGCATCATTGGCAACGGGCGATCGCGCTCTGCCACTATTGCGACTACGAGATCGCGGCGCCACATGTCTGCCCACATTGCGATTCGCCGGGTATCCGCTATCGGGGTTTGGGTACGCAGAAGCTGGAAGCCGAAGTGCGCTCGCGCTTTCCCGAGATGCCCTCTCTGCGCATGGATACCGATACCATGCAGTCGCCCGGCAGCCACGAACGCGCGCTCGCGGCGTTCCGCCGTGGCGAGGTGCGCATCCTGCTCGGCACGCAGATGATCGCCAAGGGCTTGGATTTTCCCGACGTGACCTTGGTCGGCGTGGTTAACGCCGACACGGCGCTGCACTTGCCAGACTTCCGCGCGGCCGAACGCACGTTCCAGTTGCTCGTGCAGGTCGCCGGACGGACGGGCCGCGGCGCCAGGGGAGGCCGGGTCCTCGTGCAGACGTTCAGCCCCGATCATCCGGCCGTTCTGGCCGCAGTGCGGCACGATTATGCGGCGTTCGCCGACCGCGAATTGCCGCTGCGGCGGATGCTGGGCTATCCGCCATTTGCGGCCATGGTGCGCGTCGTAGTCCGCGGAACGCGCGAGACGATCACCCAGGAGTTTGCCGCGGCTATTGCGGCAAGCGCCACGCGGTCGCTTATGCCCGAGACGTCGGGCGCCCGCATCCTGGGGCCGGCTCCCGCGCCCATCGCCAAGCTGCGCGGCAAGTACCGCTTTCAACTGCAATTGCAGGGCACCGACGCCGAGGCATTGCGCGCCGCGATCCGCCGCGCCCAGGAAGAACTGCCACCGGCGGACGACGTGCAGTGGATCGCCGACGTCGATCCGCTTGACATGCTGTAGGATCGTCCGGCCGCTCGTGCACCAACCATCTTCTCGCATCGTGCCCCTCGCAAGGGCCCGTTTTTCTCACTTTTCTGCGGCAATCCGGCCCCCGATTGACCTTGGCCCTGCCAAACTCGACCACTTACAATGATCAATAGGCCGAGGGGTAGTTTTCGGTTCGAGCGAGTCGATGTCGTATCGATCATTCAAACGCGTGTTGGGCGAGACCAGCCTCGAGCGGAAGTGCCGCTTTCTGTTCGGCGCTTGCCTGCTCTTGTTGATCACCGGCAGCTTCTGGTGGTACGGCAAGCAGACCGAAGGGCTGGTCTACAAGCAGAACCCCGGCAAGGGACGCTTGATCGTCGACACGGTGCTCACGCGCACCCACTGGGAGAAGCTCGAGACGAGCGAGGCGTTCAAGAAGATCGTCCCGCTGTTCAGCGAAGATCTCGAACAGCAGGACTACGATTATCGCTTCATAGGGCTCACTTCCGCGCCGGCCATCGAGAAGCCTGTGGACGCTTTCGAAAAGCGGCTGATCGAGAAATTCATGAATTCGCGGCCCTCCGACGGCGAGCCGGAATATGACGAGCGGTTCTCAGCCGATGGTTCGGAATACCATTACTATCAACCGATCCGCGTGCAGGACTCATGCACGATCGTCTGCCATCGTCCGGCCGCGAGCGCCATGGGCGGCGATCCGGCCACGTCGGTCGCTGGTCTTGGCAGCCTGGGCGTGTCGTATGGTCGTCCGCCGAAGCCCGGCGATTTGATTTCGGTCGCGCGCGTGGACATCCCCAATGATCCTACGCGGGTCGATCTGGCCAAGAACCGCGCGATTCTCTTGAGCACCGCCATCTTCACCGTGTTCCTGGCGATGGTCGCCTCGTACGTCATCGTGCGCTATGTGATCGTCAAACCGCTCAAGCATCTGCGTGATGTCAGCGATGCCGTCAGCCGCGGCAATGTCGAACAGCGGGCCGACATTCACACGGCCGACGAATTCGAGGAGCTGGGCGTGGCCTTCAATCGCATGTTGCGCCACCTGATGGCCGCCCAGGGCGAATTGCGCCATTTGAACCTCGACCTGGACGGCAAAGTCGACGAGCTGGCCCAGATGAACATGCGGCTGTTCGAGATGAACCGTCTGAAAAGCGACTTCTTGGCCACCATGAGCCACGAGCTGCGCACGCCGCTGAACAGCATCATCGGATTCAGCGACGTGCTGGGCTCGATCGATTCGCTCGACGATCGTCAGAAGCGCTACGTGCAGAACATCCAAAAGTCGGGCAAGATGTTGCTCGACATGATTAACGACATTCTCGACCTGGCGAAAATCGAAAGCGGAAAAATGGAAGTCCGCCTGACCGATTTCCCGATCGAGCACGTCATCGGTTCGCAGTGCGACATGGCCCGGCCGCTGACCGAGCGCAAAAACATCGACCTCGAGGTCGACGTCGCCGCGAATCTGCCCGACTTGCACCAGGATCAGAGCAAAGTCCAGCAGATTCTCAATAACCTGCTGTCCAATGCCATCAAGTTCACGCCCGAGGGGGGGCGGATCGTCGTGTCCGCCAGGCGCGACGCTGGCGGCGATCTGCTAATGGTGGTCACGGACACGGGCGTCGGCATCGCCGAGGAAGACCAGGTCGCGATCTTCGAAAAGTTCCGCCAAGGGCATACCGTCCTCATCGGCGGCGACGCCATGACCCGCGAATTCTCCGGCACGGGACTGGGGCTATCGATCGTGAAAGAACTTTGTAAATTGTTGGGCGGGGAAATCTCGCTGAAGAGCGAATTGGGAAAGGGGAGCGAGTTCACGGTGCGCTTACCCTGGAGCCTGCCCGAGCAGGTCCAATTCGCCTCGGCCCTTCCGACCACGATGCCGGCCGAGAGCGGTGAATTCCTCCGACCGGTGGCCAGCGAGGCTGGCGCCGCGCGGTCGTAAGCTGCTTCGGCTATGACTTGATTTGGCGGCACCCCGTCCTTCTTCTCCTTTTCGCGATTCCTCGCCATGTCCAAGTCTGACACCACCGTCGAAGTCCAACTATTCACCGACGGCGCGTGCAGCGGTAACCCCGGGCCCGGCGGCTGGGCCTTTATCTTGCGGCATCCGGCGTCGGGCAAGGAAATCGAAAAGTCCGGCGGCGAGGCCATCACGACCAACAATCGCATGGAATTGACGGCCGTGGTGCGTGGGCTGGAGACTCTCACCCGGCCCACGAGCGTTGAACTTTTTACCGACAGTGTCTACGTCGGCAAAGGGCTCACCGAGTGGATGCCCAAGTGGAAAGCCAACGGCTGGCGGCGACGCGAGGGAAAGCGTTGGGCCGAGATCAAGAACGAAGAGCTGTGGCGCGAACTCGATGCGCTGGTCGCTAAGCACCAGTTGAAGTACACCTGGGTCGCGGGACACAGCGGGCACCCCGAAAACGAACGCTGCGACGAGTTGGCCGTCGCCGCCTATCAACAGTTTCGCTGATTTCCCGGCAATCCGGTCGCTAGAATAAGGCGATGTCGTCGACGCAAGACAAATCGCCGGCCGAGGCGTTTCTCACGCCCGTCCAGTTTCTCAAGGGCGTGGGACCGCAGCGCGCCGAGTTGTTGCGCAAACTGGGGCTTGAAAATGCGCGAGATGTAATCTTCTTTTTCCCGCGCGATTATCAGGACTTGACCGACCTGGCCAGCGTCGATCAGTTGCAGGACGATCAGCTCGTCCGCCTGCACGGCACGGTTGTTGAGCTTGACCAGCGAAATACCTCGTCGGGCGGAACGATCCTGGGCGCGCTCATCCGTTGCCAGGGGGGGCACGTTCGTGCCGTCTGGTTTAATCAGCCCTTCATGGCCAAGCGGCTACCCGCCGGCCAGGAGCTTCTGCTATCGGGCAAGGTTCGTTTCCGCGGTGGCATCTACGAGATGGTACACCCGGATCTGCAATACCTTGAAGGGGACGACGGCGACCCGCGCGGAAAACTGCTACCTGTTTACCCGCTGACGGAAGGTGTGCGGCAGGGAGCGATGCGCCGCATCGTGCGCGGTGTCGTCGAAAGCCTGGCCGAGCATCTGGACGAGGTTTTTCCCGCGGAATACTTGGCGGCGCACGGTCTTGAGCCCATTCGTGAAGCCATCGAGCAGATTCATTCGCCGGCAACGCGCGAATCGTTGGCGCGGGCCCGGCGGCGGCTGGTCTACCAGGAATTGCTAGTCATGCAGCTGGCGCTGGCGCTCAAGCGCTACGCGCAACATGAACAGCGCCAGGCGCCTCCCTTGGAAGCGACGGCAAAGATCGACGCGCGGATCCGCCGACTCTTCCCCTTCGAGCTGACGGCCGGGCAGAACCAGGTCATCGCCGAGGTCGCCGTCGATCTCGCCCGGCCCCATCCGATGAATCGACTGGTGCAAGGGGATGTGGGGAGCGGCAAGACCGTGGTGGCGGTCTATGCCATTCTGCTGGCGATTGCGCACGGGCAGCAAGCGGCATTCATGGCGCCGACAGAAATCCTGGCCCGACAACACGCCGCAACGATCGAACAATTCTTGACGGCCAGTCGTGTACGATGGGGCCTGTTAACCGGCGGGCTTACGGCCGCGGAGCGCCGGGCAACGCTCGAAAAACTTGCCGCCGGCGAGTTGGATCTCGTCATCGGCACTCAAGCCATCGTGCAAGAGGATGTGGAGTTCGCCAAGCTCGGCCTCGTGGTAATCGACGAGCAGCACAAATTCGGTGTGCGACAACGCGCGAGCCTGAAACAAGCGGGGCTCGATCCGCACTACCTGGTGATGACTGCCACGCCCATCCCGCGCACCATGGCCATGACACTGTTCGGCGATCTCGACGTCTCGACCATGCGCGACGCGCCGCCGGGGCGGCAAGTGGTGCGCACCTATCTGGCCACGCCCGAGCAGCGCGACCAATGGTGGGACTTCTTTTGCCGCAAGCTGCGCGAGGGGCGACAGGGTTACGTCGTGGTGCCACTGGTGGAAAGCTCGGCCGACGTCGCCGCTACGAGCCTTGAGGCCGCGTATGAATCGCTGGCGAGCGGTCCGCTCGAAGCTTTCCGGCTCGGCTTGATCCACGGCCGCATGAGCGCTGGCGAAAAGGAAGCCGTCATGGAGCGTTTCCGCAGCGGCGACATTCAAGTACTTGTCTCGACGACGGTCGTCGAAGTGGGCGTGGACGTTCCGAACGCCACGCTGTTGGCCATTGAAAGCGGTCAGCGGTTCGGCCTGGCACAGCTTCACCAGTTACGCGGTCGAGTGAGCCGCGGCGCCTATCCAGGCTATTGCTGCGTATTCGCCGAGCCGACGTCACCCGAATCGGAAAAGCGTCTGGAAGCGTTTGTCGGCTCGACCGACGGATTCGAACTGGCCGAGATCGATTTCGCTTTGCGTGGGCCGGGCGATCTGCTCGGCACAAAGCAGCACGGCCTGCCGCCACTGCGCGTCGCCGATCCGCGCACCGATGCCGCCGTGCTGGAAGAAGCCCGCCGCGATGCGCAACAACTGGTGGCCGAAGACCCGGGCCTGTCCAAAGCGGAACACGAACGCCTGCGACGCATGGTGCTGGTGCGCTACGGGCAGGTGCTGGATTTGGGAAACATCGGCTGAGAAGCGACTAAAACAAGCCGCGCTGGCCGCCCTTATCTTTTCGCGTAACTTTGTCCCAAAACTCAAGACCACGTTCGTGCTTTGAGGCAAACACGAGGCGATAGAGCGGTCCATTCCGGAATCTCATCACCCTTTCACCGAACACGGTGTACCCTAGGCTTCGAAGTTGATCCTGATAAATAGATGCGAGCAGCCGCCGAAGCGAGTCTGCATTGCATTTGTTCATCTCTTCTCTTCGTTCCCGCCATTTAGATTCCGGACCAAGTACCAAATCTAAGCGAGAATCCTCTTGTACTTCGAACGTGTCTACGTTCCGCAGAGCGTCGACTGCATCAGCGAAGAGAATCAGCAAATCGACTCGCCCCTTTGCGGCCAAAACTCTCAACGTTTCGAAATGTGCATGCAGGCCGGGCGGGTCGATAAATGCAAGCGTCAGTGCACCATCAGGTATCGTCCGAACAATTTCATGAATTCGCTCGTTGCAATCTCCTGTGATAACGTTGAACCGACCTGCCGCCGGACTCGCCGCCAGGCGCCTTGCGCATGCGTCAGCTAAAGCGGCATCCAATTCGCAAGCAATAATGCGTTGGAACGGCTTCGGCGCATTTGCAGCGACCAGAACAGATCCTGGCACGCGCCGATTCGTATCGCGTATCGTGCAGACTCCAGGGCCTGCGAACAGATCGACGTACACCAAACCCCTCGGCCATGCCGGATGGCCAACCATGGCACTCGTGGCGATATCAACGTACCGATTCCAAAACCAGAGTTTCTCCTCGGTCCAGAGGCCGACGTCACGGGTTGGTAGACCATCGTTTTGAGCAACGAGCTGGCACAGTTCATCCCAGCGATCTTTCTTCTTCGACGCCATTTCCGCCTCGAATATCTGGCATCTGATCCCAAGTTCGACCATCGAGATCACGGCCCTCGCGGCTTTTGTGTACGCCACCCCATTGCTTAAAGAAGAATGGGACCTCGAGCCGCAAGCATCGATCGCGAATTTGACGAACCCACTCCGCAGACATTGGCCGCGCGCCAGGACCAGATTCACCGCCAACGATAACCCATCGGATTCCGCTTAATGGAATCCGAGGAATCGGACCGAGCAGCGGTTCGACCGAGAGAAACCGTATGTCCGCCGGTACTTGACATAAACGTCCAATACGCCATGTGTAATCAGCACGCTCTACGCTAGTTCCCATCCACACATTTGATGGCCAAGGCAGCTTGGCCGCCAGTTCGGCGGCGCGCTCCGGCCGCTTGGTTAGAACTTGAAACGTGTGCTGCTTGGCAGCTTCCATCACCTCAAAACACTGACGAATGTAATCGAGTGGAACGTCTCGATGAAATAGGTCGCTCATCGAGTTAACAAAAATTACACGGGGTTTTTTCCAACTAAGAGGAGTCTGAAGTGTGTCCGGTTGCAGCGTGAGCTTGAACGCATCGCGATATCGCTCCTGACCCATCGCCTGCAGCCGAAGCGCCATACG
The DNA here is from genome assembly GCA_035546535.1 of Pirellulales bacterium. Taxonomy (NCBI): domain Bacteria; kingdom Pseudomonadati; phylum Planctomycetota; class Planctomycetia; order Pirellulales; species Pirellulales bacterium. The sequence goes on from DASZWQ010000194.1 coordinate 19,838, forward strand.
CTCGGCGTAGCAATGCTTGCAACCCGGACTGATTTTCGTGCAGCCCGTAACGGGATTCCACGTGGCTTCGGTCCATTCAATGGACGAACTTTGAGCCATGATCGCGCCTCCTTCCTTGGCGCGAAGATAATACGCTTGACACTCGCCACGACCGAATGTATACATGCGTATACTACTAGTGTCAAGGAACCGCCGCAGAACTGTGGACGATCTTTACGCGGAAAAGTACGAGGTCACTACCGTGCCGCCGTGATCGCTTCGGCGGTTTTCCACTTGCCGTCGGCCCGCTCTACGCGGTGATAGAGCGTGTCGCGTTCGACCGGTTCGCGGCCGGCTTCGACAATCAAGCGTTTGATTTCGTCGACGGTGAGAACTTCCGGCGTCTCGGCGCCCGCATCGTGATAGATCAGCTCGTGACGCACCGTGCCATCCAGGTCGTCGGCGCCGTAGGAGAGCGCGGCCTGCGCCGTGCCGATTCCGAGCATGATCCAATACGCCTTGATGTGATCGACGTTGTCGAGCATCAATCGGCTGACGGCCATGGTGCGCAGGTCCATGACGCTCGACGGCTTGCGGATGTGGCTTAGTCCGGTGTTATCAGGGTGGAAGGCCAGCGGGATGAACGTCTGAAATCCGCCGGTTCGATCCTGCAGTTCGCGGAGCCGGATCAAATGGTCGATGCGGTGGAAGGAATTCTCGATGTGGCCGTAGAGCATCGTGCAGTTCGTGCGCAGGCCCAGCTCGTGCGCGGTGCGATGAATGTCGAGCCAGTTCTGGGCGTCGGCCTTGTGTTCGCAAATCTGGTCGCGGACCTCGGGATGAAAAATCTCGGCTCCGCCGCCGGGCATGCTGCCCAACCCTGCGGCGCGCATATCGGCCAGGATTTCCTGCATCGACATGCCGGTCAGATGTTGAAACCAATTGATCTCGACCGCCGTCCATGCTTTCAGATGCAACTGCGGATAAGCGGCGTGCAAGATCGCGATGATGTTGCGGTACCAGTCGTACTTGCGCTGGTGATGCAGGCCGCCCACGATGTGCATCTCGGTGCAGCCGTTTTCCAATGCTTCGCGACCGCGCTCGAGAATCTGCTCGTCGCTCATCGCGTACCCCTTCGGGTCGCGCAAATCGGAACGGAACGCACAGAACGTGCAGCGATAGACGCAGACGTTCGTGGGATTCAGATGCGTGTTGATATTGAAGTACGTGAAATGGCCGTTCTTCCGCTCGCGCACCAGATTGGCCAGGGCTCCCACCTCGTTCAAGGGCACGACGGGGCTATCGAGAAACATCCCATCGTCAAACGACAGACGCTCGCCAGCTTCGACTTTGGCGCGGATCGATTCGAGAGTGGGCGGAACGGCTTTGATCATCGTTTCTTGCAGGACGCCCATGCGGCGTCGGCTCCTTCACGGTTGACTTGTCAGGCAGCCTCAATTTAGCAGTCAGGTCGTCCGTCGCAAATGCCGCCGGTCGGCGCCATCCCGCACGTCCTATCGCATGTACAAATCCAGGGCCGCCACGACGAACAACCCGATGCTGATCACGGCGTTCACATTGAAAAATGCCATGTTCACGCGCGTCAGGTCGTCGGGCCGCACGAGCCAATGTTCATAGATCAAGAGTAGCGCCACGACCGCGATCCCCGCCAGGTAAATCCATCCCAACAGCGGATACGCAATCGGCAGCAGAAACAACAGGGCAACGGTTCCCAGGTGGCACGCCGCCGCCAGCCGCAGTGCCCGTGGCACGCCCAGACGCACCGGGACGCTGCGCAATCCGCGGTCGCGGTCGTAATCGACGTCCTGGCACGCGTAGATAATGTCGAAGCCGGCCACCCACAAGAGCACCGCGGCTCCCAACACCACCGGCGGCCACGCCAGCTCGCCGCGCACGGCGATCCACGCGGCCACGGGCGCCAGCATCAGCGCCGCGCCTAGCCAGAAATGCGCGAGCGCCGTAAACCGTTTCGTATAGCTATAGCCGAGCAAAAACCCGAGCACCGGCAGCGAAAGGTAGATCGGCCAGCGGTTGGGCAAGAACAACAACGTCGCGGCGATGAAGGCCGCGGCGCAGGCAACGGCAAAGGCGGTCACGCTCTTCACACTCAATAATCCGGCCGGCAAATGTCGCATCGCCGTGCGCGGGTTCTCGGCATCGAACCGCCGATCGGCCAGGCGATTGAACGCCATCGCGGCGCTCCGCGCAAACACCATGCAGGCGATGATGCCCACGACTTCTTGCCAGTGCCACGAAGTGCCAGGCGTTTCGTGCGCCGACAGGTTCCAGGCCATGACTGCCGACAACAGCGCAAACGGCAGCGCAAACACCGTATGGCTGAAGCGGATCATTTCCAGGATCATTCGCAGTCGCTGCATACGCGCATTCGCCAGAAAGGTCACGACTCGCCCCACCGCGCGATCAAACGCTGCTCAATATCCAACTGGTCGCAAATTCGCGCGACGACGAAATCGACCAGATCGCGAATTGCATGCACGCCGTGATAAAAGCCGGGCATGGCCGGCAAGACGATGGCGCCGGCCTCGGCCGCGCGGCGCATATTATCCAATTGCACTAGCGAAAGTGGAGTCTCGCGCGGTACCAGGATCAGCCGGCGGCGCTCCTTGAGATGCACGTCCGCTGCCCGATGGATCAGGTTGCCCGAGGCGCCGTGGGCAATGGCGCTCAGCGTTCCGCCCGAGCACGGACAGACGACCATGCCGTCGGTGCGGGCCGAGCCGCTGGCGATTGCCGCAAAGAAATCCTGGTAATGATGGTAATGCACGCGGCCGGTCGCGGAGCGATTCGCGTCTCCGCCGCTCGCACCGTCGTATTGCCATGCATCCACGCCGATCAGCTCGCGCAGTTGCTGGAACCGATCGAGCGCGGCCAGCTCTTTGCGCGTCGGCAGGATGCTATCGAGACGGAACTCTTCGACGTTGACTTCGAGTCCCAATTCCTGTCGTAGCACAGCGCGGCCAGCGGGACTGATGGCCAATTGCACATCGCAGCCCGTCGCGACCAGCACGTCCAGCAATCGGACAGCGTAGATCGCGCCGCTGGCGCCGGTGATGGCCAAGACCACGTTGCGCATCATTTCACGCCCACGTACAAAGTGGCGACGCCGAGGGTCAGTGGAAAATACCGCACGTCCGAAAGGCCCGCGCCGCGCATCCGCTCAGCCAGCGCCTCGCCCGAGGGAAACTCACCCACGCTTTCTGGCAAATAATTGTAGGCATCCGAGGCGTTTCGCGCGAGCGCTTGCCCGATGCGCGGCAGCACGTTGCGGAAGTACCAGCCGTAAATGGCGCGAAACGGCTGCCAGGTCGGCTGCGAGAACTCGAGCACCGCCACGCGACCGCCGGGACGGCAAACCCGGGCCATCTCGCGCAGACCCTGGTCGGTATCGGTGATGTTCCGCAGGCCGAACGCGACGCAAACGATCTGGAAATGATTGTCCGGCAGCGGCAACCGCTGCGCATCGGCTTCCAGGAAACTGAGCTGGCCGTTCGCGCCTGCGCGACGGGCCTTCGCCTCGCCGACGACGAGCATCTCGTGGCAGAAGTCGGCCCCCACGACAGCGGTTTTGCCACCGCCGGCACGTAAGTAGGCCAGGGCCAGGTCGCCCGTCCCGGTGCAAAGGTCAAGGATCGGCGCCGTCGAAGTCGGCGGCACGCGCCGCACGGTGCGCCACCGCCAGTAATGGTCGACGCCCAGCGACAGCAAATGATTCAAAAAGTCGTAGCGGCCGGCGATCTCGCCAAACATGCGACGAACCCGGATTTCCGACTTGTCGACGGCCATGGAATTTGCTGGTGAAAACAGTCAGCGTGGGCCGAGGATCGGCACGCGCGCCTTGCACGCCTGAAAGCCCGACCTCGCGGGTACCCCCTGACGATCGCAGGAAGGTGATCCATAGAGTACCGGACGGTCGATCCGGTGGTCGCAGGTTCGAGCCCCAGGCAATAACCGCGGGGAAGAACCCGATGATAACAGGTCACACGCAGGCCCCTAAGGGGGGGCAGGCGAGCGTTTGGCCGGGAGCCCTCAGCTTTGTAGCCGGCCCTTGGGCGCGTTTTCCGACCAGCCGCCACTCGACGCGACGACCATGCCCGGCTGGAAATGGGGTCGCGGCAGCGCCGTCGTAGGACGATCGAGTACGTGCAGGATGTATTCTGCCGCCCGGCGCGATGCGCCACCGTGACCGACCCGAGCCTTCAGCTCGGCCAGTTCCGCCACGCGCTCGCTACGCAGCGACTCGTTTGTAAGCCATTGCACGACGTGCGCGGCGATTTCGATGGTCCGATCCTCGCACGTGAGATACTCGGGAAACAACACGCGTTCGCCGTTCTCCCGGTAGGGATCGTAGGGTGTCAGGTCGGGGCCGAAGGGAGACCTGCTCGACAACAGGTTGACCAGGGTGATGTACTTCACGTGGCGGAAGAAACCTTGCACGAAGTACGCCACCCGGCTGATCCAGTACAGGATGACCGTGGGCTTGCTCTGGTAGAGCAGTTCCAATGAGACCGAGCCCGACACGGCCATGCAGCATTCGGCCAGATGGATCAGTTCGGGGGTGCGGCCGACGTGGATCTCGACCGGCAAGTCCGTGCCGGCAACCATGTGACGGGCCAGCTCGGCCTGATGAGGCTTGAAATTCGCGATCGCGAACCGCGCTTCGGGCACGGCCTTGCGAACCAAGGCTGCCGCGCGCAAGAACCAACGAAGATTCTGTTCGACTTCCTGGGTGCGCGAACCGGGCAGGATCGTCACCAGGCGGCCCGGCTGGGAGCGCTGTCTGGCAAGAAAATCGGGATCGAGCTTTTGACGCCGCACCTCGTCGAAATACGGATGGCCGACGAAGGTGGCGTTGCAACCGCGCTGCCGAAACCATGCTTCTTCGAACGGCAGGCTGCACAACACGTGGTCGACGAAGCGGCGCATCTTTTTCACGCGCCAGCTTCCCCACGCCCAAATCTGTGGCGGCGTGTAATAAAAGACGGGAATGCCGTGCGCTTTCGCGCGGCGGGCGATCCACCAGTTGAAGCCGGGGTAGTCGATCAATACCACCGCGTCCGGACGCTGGTGGCGAAAGTAGCGGTCCGCCCGGCTGGCCAGATCGAGAAACTTGTGCAAATTCAACAACACGCGCAAAAACCACATCACGGCTAGCGCCGTCAGATCGCAATGCAGATCGCAACCCGCCTCGGCCATGAGCGGACCGCCGTAGCCGACGAACGCTACATCCGGGCGCCGGGCACGGATGGCGCGCATCAAGTTCGCGCCGTGCAAATCGGCGCTCGGCTCGCCGACCGAGAAGAAGATTTTCACCGCTAACATCCTGCACGGAGGGGATTTGTCACAAAAATCGGCGGCCAAGTATGGCAAATGCGATAGTGCGGACAAAGGGCAGTTGCGCGGCCAAGGCGAGCAAAACCCGACGTCGTGCCCATCGCATTAGGACGTGCGGAACGCTTTGCTAGCACTCTCGTCCGAACGCACATCGAATGGCAGCAGGCGTCCCGCATGCGCTGCACACCGCAAACAAAAACGGGGCGCCCAAATTGGGCGCCCCGCCTGGAAAATCGAAACGATCAGCCATTTCGTCGACGACTCTCTCAGCCACGCGCGCAGCAACGGCTGCTCGCAGCGGTGCAGCATTGCGGGCAGCAAGCCTCGCACGCGTCACCGCAGCATGCCGAGCAGCTTGCGCCACAGCAATCGGTGGCGCACCCCGCACAGCAGCTTTGAGCAGCCGCCTTCGAGGCAGCCTTGGCGGCGCAGCAGCTCTTGGCGGTCGCCGTCGAGCCAGCCTTGGCGGCCAGCGTTTTTTCGCCGCCGAGGCAGCAGGCACTCCCGCCGTTAGCGCAGCATACCGCGCCGCTTACGCAGCAGTCCGGAGCCGTGGCCTGGGCGGCGCCACTAGCAGCCACACCAGTGCTTACCGACAGCGCCACAACGGCCACTACAGCCAGCGCGCAGCAACACACGAAAACGCGTTTCCTAGACATGGAAAAACTCCTTAGTGAAATGACAAAACCAAACTTCAACTCAGGCCAAACGAAGGCACCGAGTGACGATTAGTTCCGCCAGGTACAAAGGAGAACCCGCAACGGTGGATGCGAAGAATCGAAGGCAGTGGGCCCATCGACGAACGACCGAACGCCCTCGCCGCCGGGGCACCACAGACGATCTACCGCGGCGACAACCGCCAGCGGATTATGCTCGTCGCGAGTCTCGAAGCGCGACGCAACCGGGCGGGTGACGGGATCACTGGGACGGCAGCACTCGCGGCAAGGGAGCGGCGCTGATTGTGCCGGCGTAGATACCGCCGCCTGCGCCGTGCCTTCGCGCTGGGCAGGCGTCTTGTGGCAGCAGCTTCGCCGCGCCACTTGCTCAACTGGTTGCCGAGGAGTGCAACAAGAACGCTGTCCCGCCTGACAATGCCGTGTCGGACCAACCCCGGCCATGAAAGTGGCCGCAGCCAGCAACACATGAATGCCAGGGCGTAGCGCAGAGAGCCACATATTTACAATTACGATCCGACGCGAGACGCGGTTCGACCGGCGCAAGCCAGGAAGCGATAAAGGCGGGGCCTCCCTCGCTAAAGAGAGGAGGCCCCGCTTCTTAGTAACAAATCACGTCCGACAACTCATTACTTGGCCAGTTGCGGCAGCTTCGACGCGAACTTCGCCGGATCCTTCTCAAAGGCGGCCGGGCAGTTTTCGCAGCAGAAGTAAACCTTCTGACCCTGATACACGACCGAGGCGGCCGGGTTGATCGGCTTGTTGCTCACCGGGCAGGTGGTCTGGGCCGTGCAGCACTTGGCCAGATCGCCGCCGAGGGCCTTGGCAACTTTATCGTCGGCCTTTTCCACGGCGCCTTTGCAATTCGGGCAGCAGAAGCCGACCTTCACGCCGTCGATCATCGCCGTCTGCTCGGGATTGCACGCCTTGCCACTGATCGGGCAAGCGGTCTGCTTCAACTGGCCGGTGCCCAACATCTGCAGAGCGGCCTTGGCGGCCATCTTCTTGTCGTCGGCCTTGAAAGCCTTCGGGCAGTTGTCGCAGCAGAACTGAACCTTGCCGCCCATGAACGTGAGCGTCGACGATTCCTTCGCGTCCTTGCCCGAGACGGGGCACTTGGCCTTGAAGGTGGCGTCCGCCGCGTTGTCAGCGGCGATCAGGGCTTGCGTCAACAACAGGGCCGAAGCAACGAGGCCCGCCAATGCGATACGAGTCTTCATGAAAATATCCTTTCAATCAAAAGCGAAGAACTGTTCTGAGTAAAACCGTCCTAGGCGTCTTGTCAAATCCCGCAAGACGAGAGCATGATCACCCATCGAGAGCGCGAACGCAACAGCCCAACCGCGGTTAAGGACCGATCCTTGCCGCCGGCGCGCAATGTCACTGTCGCGCTTGCCGGAATCAGATCAACCAGACCGAGAAGAGAACTCGCGCGGGGGGCGCCGTGATATCCTCAGCCCCTCGTCGCTCGAGTGTTTTCGACGTGTCGCAGACCGTCGAGCCGGAGCTCATCGCGTCGAACTGGATCGCTAGAAGCGTTTGCTTGACTAGTTCCTGGAGGTCGGTCGGCACCGGAGCCGCGGGCCGGGCCGGGCTCTTCGAGCAACAGCAGTGCGGCTTAGCGGCGCCCGCTGTTTGCGCAACTCGCTTGGCGCAGCAGCTTTTGGGCTCAGCCCCGTGAGACTGCGCACCGTGAGACTTGCAACAGCCGCAGCATTTCCTGGCCGTGGGCTGGCTCGCGCAACTGCCGATCGATTGCGGGGCCCCGTTGACGACAATCACCACGACCGCTAACGCCGAGGTCAGCAAATGGTGAATGACGGCACGGGTCATATCTTCGTCCGACTGTCGTGAGAGGCTGTCGCAATTCTCGTCGCGCGGCCCGCTGGCATGATTGTCGAGGGGCCCACGGGCTAAGTCAAGTTAATCTCGGGCCTTTGCTGGCCGCCCACCGCCATCGAGCGGAACGCGTTAATCCCTTGCATGGTTGCAACTTGTGGCTACCGTCCCGGGTGTCCGGACAGAAAGGCTGTCCTGCCAGTCGCCTCGAACTCCCCGGCTTCGACGGTCGCTGCTTCACGACCGCGGTGCGGCGGTCGCTATTATCGAACGCCTGGGGGCGCGTACTATGATAAATTGTTCTGCGTGCGCTACTTTTCTTGAAGCCGACGACGTTTGGCGCTTGTCGCGGCCTGCTACTCTCGACCAAGGATGGGGGCGATTGAAGTTATGTCACTCCGGGCGCGAAATCTGTCTGCGGTCGGCACATTCCTCATTCTCGCGACTTTTTTTCCGCATGTCGCTAGCTGCTCGGCCGATGAGCCCGCGGGGTGCGATGCGAAGGGACCAATCGCTCGGGCGGTTGCATCGACGGACGCGGACGCCGCCGCGCGCGGTTACCAACTGCTGCGCGGCAAGCCGTACCTGCCTGCGGAATTTCCAGCCTCGGCGTTCGACAATATCTGGCGGGCCTGGCCCTCGGCTCTGCAGGGTGCGGCCAAGGAGGCGACCCCCGAAGAACGGCGCAAGATGGCCCTCTCGCGTTACGGATTGATCGAGGCACCCGAGGATCCGGCCGGCATTCCGATGGCCTATATCAGCGACGGTCGCGGCGGATGGTCGTTGACGTGCCTGTCGTGCCACGGCGGCAAGGTCGCGGGCCGCTCGATGCCGGGCCTCGGCAACTCGCACTTCGCCTTCACGACACTCACGCACGAAGTGATGCGCGCGTGGATGCTGGCCGGCGGCAAGCCCGCGCCGTGGCAGTTGAGTCGTTTGACGGCCTACTTGGGCGCAAGCAACGGCACCATCGACGCGCAAGTGTTCAGCATTCAGCTCACGGCGCTTCGCGACGATGACATGAACGTTCACTTCGACGCGCAGATGCCACCCTTTGCGCATCACGACCTCGACGCGCCCCCTTTGTGGAACGTGAAGAAGAAAAAGCGATTGTATATCGACGGCTTTGCCGAGAAGTCGCCGCGCACGATCATGCAGTTCGCGCTCTACCCGGAAAATGACTCGGCCACGATCAAGGGATGGGAAGAGGATTTTCGCGACATCCTGGCCTGGATCGAATCGCTTGAGGCGCCGAAATATCCGTTCGAGATCGACAAGGAGCTTGCCGCCCGGGGCGAACCGATTTTTCGCCGCGCCTGCGCGGAATGTCATGGCACTTACGGGCCGGCCGGAGAATATCCTGAAAAGCGCGTGCCCATCGATGTCGTGAACACCGACCCGGTGCGTTTGACCGGCATGCCAGCGGAACATCGCCGTCGTTTTGGGGTCGGCTGGCTGGGCGAGGACGGAAAACGCACTGCCGTCGAAAAGCCTGAGGGCTACGTGGCTCCGCCGCTGGATGGCGTCTGGGCCTCGGCTCCGTACCTGCACAATGGCTCGGTGCCGACCTTATGGCATTTGTTTCATTCTGATTCGCGCCCTGTCGTCTGGCTGCGCACCGAAGACGGCTACGACCAGACGCGCGTCGGTCTGGAAGTAACAACTCTCGACGATCTGCCTGCGGCGGCCAAGGACGCGGCCGAGAAGCGTCGTTATTTCGACACGCGCCTGTCCAGCAAAAGCGCGGCGGGCCACACCTTTCCCGACGACCTGGCCGAGGACGAAAAGCAGGCCGTCATGGAGTACCTGAAGACACTTTGAGCGCGCCGGCGCTATCGCCCACCCGTTTCCTATATGCCACTTTACTTTCGTGACGCAATGTCACCTTTTGGGAGGTCACCTTTGATTCGCAGTCAGCTTGTCGCCGCATTGGCGATCCTGTTTTCGCTCGCCGGACGTTCGTGGGCCGAAGATTCCAAGACGGTTCCCTGCACGGCCATCGAGGACGTCGTATACGGCCACAAGGATGGCTTGGCGTTGACGATGGACGTTCTAACGCCGCAGGAAAATGCCAAGGGAATCGGCATCATCCTCATTTCCAGCGGCGGATGGAGATCGCGCAAATCGAACGTGCCGGCCGAAGAAGAACCGCGCAAGCGCGAGCATTGGGTGCAGGGACTGCTCAAGGGAGGGCATACGCTGTTTGTCACCCGGCATGGCAGCGGGCCGCGCTACTTCGTGCCCGAGATGGTCGAGGACATCCGCCGCGCGGTGCGCTTCGTGCGATTGCACGCGGCCGATTATCACGTCGATCCCGCGCGCCTGGGCATTACCAGCGGCTCGTCGGGTGGTCACCTGGCGTTGATGGTCGGGCTGACCGGCGATGACGGTAAGAAGGATTCCAAAGACGTCGTCGAACAGCAGAGCAGTCGTGTCCAGGCGATCGTCGCCTGGTTCCCGCCCACCGACATGATCAACTGGGGGAGCGAAGCCGGGTGGAAGGAGATCGAAGAAAAGCGGCCCGGCTTTCTCAAGAGCTTGTTCGGCGAGTTGAAAGAGCCTGAAGAACAGCTTCGTTCGATCTCGCCCATTTACCACGTCACGACCGATGACCCGCCCATCCTGTTAATCCACGGCGACAAGGATAAGACCGTACCCTTGCAGCAGTCCGAGATCTTCAAGGCGAAGTGCGAAGCCGTCGGCCTGCCGGTCGAGTTGATCGTGCAGCCGGGCGGCGGCCATTCGTGGTGGCCCGGGATCCTGAATCAATATGACGCGGTAACTGCCTGGTTCGACCGGTACTTGAAGAAATAGTGCCGGCGTCGATATGACAAGGCCGAAGAGCGACAGCCGCCGGCGGCGCGACGGTCGGGCACCGGAAAACGTGTCTCCGCGCGCCCGGTGGCTCGCAACGATCGCGATCGCGCTCGTGGTCGGTTATCTGTTGCTGTTCTTTCTCGCGCGATTGCCCGACCTGGGCGGCGCTTCGCGCGCCGAGGCTATTCTGCACATCTTGCTGCTTCCCGACGAGGCCGCCACCGAGTGGTTTGGAGAGCCGGCCGAATTCGCCCTGGGCGATCGGCTGGGCGTGCTGTTGCCCGCCGCGGTATTCCTATCCGTATGCGCACTTGTGGGCTTTGCAGTCCTGAACAAGATTGGCGCTTTCGCCGGTCTTACGAAGCTGGAGCAGGCATATTTCTCCTCCTGCGCCGGCTGTGGCATCGTGTCACTCTACACGCTGCTGGTAGGATTGGCCGGCGGTCTGCCCTATCGAGCGCTGTTTCTCGCGCCCATCCTTGGCGCCGCGGCCTGGGGGCTGATGCGCTTGTGGCAGATGCGCCCTTTCCGCGCGGCTCGCCAGCAAGACGCGAACCACGTCGATGTCGACCCGGACGCGCGGCGCTGGCTGTGGTGGGCAGCACCCTTTGTGATTGCAATCACGATCGGCGGAGCCCTGACGCCGACCGAGTTCGACGTCCGCGAATACCATCTCCAGGTTCCCAAAGAATTCTATCAGTCGGGCCGGATTTCCTTTCTGCCGCACAACGTCTACGGCAACATGCCGCTGGGAAGCGAAATGCTGCCGCTGGCGGCAATGGTCGTAACCGGCGATTGGTGGTTCGGCGGACTCGTCGGCAAGGCCATGATCGCTCTTGCCGCCCCGCTGACCATGCTGGGCCTGTTTGCGGCTGGTCAGCGTTTCGTCAGCACGACGGCCGGCGTCCTCGCGGCGCTCACGTACATCTCGACCCCCTGGATCGTTCGCGTATCGACGCTGGGGCTCGTCGAAGGTTTTTCGGCCCTCTATCTGTGGGGTACCGTCTACGCGGTCATCATCTGGTGGCGTGAGAACCGCGCTGCCGATTCCTTACGACTGTTGATGGCCGGGTTCCTCGCCGGATCGGCGGCCGCCTGTAAGTATCCGAATGTGCTGTACGTTCTCATCCCGGCCGGCGTCGTAGTGGCCGTTCGTGCCTGGCGGCAGGCGCGCGTGCAGGTCGGCAACATTACGACTACTGACGCCGAACGCCTCTCGCCGCTCGACTGGCTTCGGCCCGTCGCGGCCTTTGCGATCGCCGGTTGCCTGGCCTGCGGACCATGGTTCGTGAAAAACTGGGTGCTTGCGGACAATCCGGTCTATCCCCTGGCGTTCCGCATTTTCGACGGTCGCACGCGGGACGCCGAGCTGGATGCCCAATGGCGGCGCGCTCACCGCCCTCCCGGCTTTGCCCCTGGGCAACTGATGGCGTCGACGGCCAACATCGCTTGGCGCAGTGCCTGGCTTAATCCGCTGATGCTGCCGCTGGCCATTCTGGGCGTCGCCACGAGCTGCTATCGGCGCTTGGGCCTCGGGCTGGCGGCGTATGCGCTCGTGATACTCGCCGTCTGGTGGCTGTTCACGCACCGCATCGATCGATTCTGGATTCCCGCGATGCCAGTGCTGGCTTTCCTTGCCGGCCTGGCGGTCAGCCCCGGAGCGGTCGTGCCCTGGCGATGGCCGGTGAAGGCCGTGATCGCCGGCTGCCTGGCGCTCGATTTAGTCCTGATCGTTGGCGGTGGGTCCGGTGACATTTCCTACTTCGTCAGCACCAAACGATTGCTCGAAGATCCCGAGCGCGTGCAGGTCGGACATCAGTTCTTGAACGACAAGCTGACGAAAGATGACGTCCTTCTCACCGTGGCGGACGCCGAGGTGTTCGATTTGCGGATGCCGGTTCTCTACAACACGGTCTTTGATCGCGACCGCTTCGAGACGCTGATGACCGGGCGCACGACCGACGAGCGGCGCCTGGCCCTCGCCGAACTTGGCGTGACTTATGTCGCGGTCGCGTGGAACGAAATCGAACGCTATCGTTCACCCGGCAATTATGGATTTACCGATTACATACGGCCGTCGCTCTTCGACGAATTGGTGCGGACCGGTGTGCTCGCCCAAGCGCTTCCGCTGGTCGACGAACAGCAGCGCCCCTTGCGCTATCAGATCTTTCCGGTGGCCGCTGCTAGCAGTGCTGGCAAATGATTTCGCTCCTGCCCGCATCGCCAGGACGCTCTCATCACTGATATTGTCCGGAGCTTTCCAGTGACGTAGACTGCCCCTTCAACCGCGTCAGCGGTCCGGCGGATCATGGAAGTATCGCCCGGTAGCGAGAGCAGCATCGAATGGAAGCGAGCCTCAACGTTCGAACAGGTAACACGGCAGGATTTGACGCGCGGCGGGCGGCAAACGACGTCGAGCCGCTGACTTCTTACGAAGGCGTCGCCGAGCAATTGCGCGAAGCCATGTCGCGCACGCAAGGTTGGCTACTCGACCAGCAGCACCCGGACGGCCACTGGGTAGCCGAACTCGAGGGGGACACGATCCTCGAAAGCGAATACCTGTGCGTGTTGGCCTATCTTGGCCGACACCGCACGCCCGTGGCGCGCAAGGCGGCCCAATACATTCTCTCGCGGCAATTGCCCTGTGGCGGTTGGACGCTGTATCCCGGCGGCAGGATGGACATCAGCGGCAGCGTGAAGGCCTATTTCTCGCTGAAGATGACCGGCCACGACCCGGAAGCGGAGTACATGCAGCGGGCCCGCAAGGCGATTCTCGCCAATGGCGGCGCCGATGCGGTGAATAGCTTCACGCGGTTTTACTTGGCGCTCTTGGGCCAGATCTCTTACGACGAGTGCCCGGCCGTGCCACCCGAGGTGATGCTGCTGCCGCGCTGGTTCCCGATCAATCTGTACTCGGTCAGCGCCTGGACGCGGACGATGCTCGTGCCGCTGTCGGTGATGTCGGCCTGTCAACCGGTCGCGAAACTGGATCCCGAACTGGGTATCCGCGAGTTGTTCCTGAACGGCCCGGAAAATCTCCCTCCGGTGCGCTGCCCCGGCCTGAAAGGGGGTACCGGCCTGTTTAGCTGGGACCGCTTCTTCCGCCTGACCGACAAGGCGATGCATTTTTGCCAGCGCTGGAACTTGTTGCCGCGGCGCAAGAAGGCTCTCGAAGCCGCGAAGCAATGGATGCTGGAACGCTTTCACGGTAGCGACGGGCTTGGCGCGATCTTTCCGCCCATGATCTGGAGCATCGTGGCGCTACGCTGCCTGGGCTACACGGATGATTCGCCGGAATTGAAGTATTGCTACGAGCGGCTCGATGGCCTGTTGATCGAAGAAGGAGACATGATCCGGCTGCAACCCTGCAAGTCGCCGGTGTGGGATACGTCGATCACGCTGCGTGCCTTGGCCGCCAGCGGGCTATCGGCACAGCACGAGGCTTTCACCTCGGGCATTCGCTGGCTGCTCGACCGACAAATACGACAAGAAGGTGACTGGGCCAAAACCACGCGCGCCGAACCAGGCGGCTGGTGCTTTGAATACGCCAACTCGCATTATCCCGACCTCGACGATACGGCGATGGTGCTGATGGCGCTCGAGGAACAGTTCGCCTCGCTGCCGACATCGACCAGTGGCGTCGCGAGCACACGTTTCGCATCGCAAAAAGCTTCGAGCCGCGACGATGCCAGTCCGACGTTGGAGGAAACCACCGCGGCGATCGAGCGCGGCAGCCAATGGGTCGTCGCGATGCAGAATCGCGATGGCGGCTGGGGAGCCTTCGACCGCGACAACGACCGCGAGTTCCTGTGCTACGTGCCGTTTGCCGACCACAACGCCATGATCGACCCCAGCACGCCCGACCTGAGCGCGCGGGTCTTGGAATCCCTCGGTCAACTCGGCCATCGCGTAGGGCAGCCTGCCGTGGACCGTGCCGTAGCTTATCTGCGCAGGACGCAGGAATCTGACGGTGCCTGGTTCGGCCGCTGGGGCGTGAATTACATCTATGGCACATGGCAGGTGCTCAACGGAATGGCCGCCGTGGGCGTGCCGGGCGACGACCCCGCCATGCAGGCCGGAGCCCGCTGGCTCTTGATTTATCAGCAAGAAAACGGCGGCTGGGGCGAATCGCCCGACAGTTACGCCGATCCCTCGCTGCGTGGACAGGGAGTCGTCACGGCATCGCAAACGGCTTGGGCCGTTTCAGGCCTTGTGGCAGCGGGCTTGCACGATCACCCAGCCGTGCTGCGCGGCATTCGCTACCTCATCGAGACTCAACGTGACGATGGCACCTGGGATGAACCGGAATACACCGGCACTGGCTTTCCACAGGTTTTCTATTTGCGCTATCACTGGTATCCGATTTATTTCCCGCTCATGGCATTGGCGCAATGGTCCAAGGCCATGGGCACAAGTGGGCGCGTCGACTTGCCGTCGCTCAATGCGACGGCCGCCGCTTAATCAAGCGCCGCGAGTGGCAACGACCTACTTCGTCTTTCGATCAGGAGTGCACCATGCGGTTTCCGCTTTCGCTGACACGCACGATGGCGTCGTACCTGCTGCGCAAGCGCTTGGCCGGCGCAGACAAGTACCCGCTGGTGCTGATGCTGGAGCCGTTGCACGCCTGCAACCTGACGTGTACCGGCTGCGGACGCATTCGCGAGTACGTGAGCACGATCAAGGACAAGCTCACGGTCGACGAGTGCCTGGCCAGCGTCGACGAATGCGGCGCGCCGATCGTCAGCATCTGCGGCGGTGAGCCGATGATCTATCCGGCCATCGAGGAGCTGGTGGCCAAGATCCTGGAGCGCAAGAAGCACGTCTACTTGTGTACCAACGGCATGTTCATCCGCAAGAAGATCGCCGGCTTCAAGCCGACGCCGCGATTCTTCTTCAACGTCCACCTGGACGGCATGGAAGAATCGCACGATTTGGCCGTCGAGCGCAAGGGCGTCTTCGAAGAAGCCGTCGACGGAATCAAGGTGGCCAAGGAGCACGGCTTCCTGGTGTGTACGAACACGACGATCTACAAGGAAACCAACATGAACGAAATCGCCGTTCTGTTGGCTTACCTGACCGAGTTGGGGGTCGACGGCTTCATGATGTCGCCGGCCTACGGCTATGACGCCGTGCAGCGCACGAATCCTGACGGCGCGCAACAGATCTTCATGACCCGCGACGACGTCCACAAGAAATTCCGCGAGGCCAAGCAGTTGCTGAAGCGGTTCAAGCTGAACACGTCGCCGATCTATTTGGAATTCCTCCGCGGCGAGCGCGAATTGCAATGCGCCGCCTGGGCCAATCCCACCCGCAATATCCGCGGTTGGAAAGGCCCCTGCTACCTGATTACCGACACGCACCATAAGACCTACGACGACCTGGTGCAGTTGACCGATTGGAGCAAGCTCGGCCGGGGCAACGACCCGCGCTGCGAGCATTGCATGGTCCACTGCGGCTTCGAGCCGGCCGCCGTGCTGGGCGTGAACAAGCGCCTGGGCGACACGCTGAAAATGGCCCTCTGGCAGTTGACGTAAACAGCCGAGCCGCCGCGCCGGGCGCTTGCCGTGCGCGGTTATGGTACGATTTTCTCGTCGCGCGCACCGTGCGCACTCTTTGCTCCGCTACGAGGGAATCCCGCTGTGAATCTCGCCTGGCTCTTGCGTGGCTGGCTCGCTCAACAAGCTCAGGCCAACCTGCGCGATCGGGTTCGTGGCGCGGTGCAAGAAGAGCTGTCCGCACGCGCTAGCGCCCAAGCGACCGCCCACGCAGATGATCTGCCGTGCGACGTAGGCATCGTCTTCGCCTTGTCGGCCGAGTCGGGCGGCACCGAGGATTTGCTCGCAACCGTCGTGACCACCAAAGGCGATGGCTTCCTGGTGCGCTCGGGCTTGCTCGATGGCCGCCGCATCGCCGTGGTGCTGACCGGCGCGGGACGTGCTGCCGCGGCGCGCGGCACCCAAGCGCTCATTCGCGGGCACCGCCCCGCATGGATCGTGTCGGCCGGCTTCGCTGGTGGTCTGCAGCCACAGCTCCGGCGCTTCGACATCGTCATGGCCAACGAGATTCTCGATATTTCGGGCGCACGGCTTTCGATCGATTTGCAAAGGGAGTCTTCGCGTTCGGTCCACGTCGGGCGCTTGCTGACCGTCGATCGACTGATTTGCAAGCCGGCCGAGAAAGCAGCTCTCGGCGCAGCACACCAGGCACTGGCCGTCGACATGGAATCATGGGCTGTCGGTGAGGTCTGCCGGCAGGACAAGGTGCGCTTTCTCTCGGTGCGCGTGATCAGCGACGCCGTCGATGACGAGCTGCCCGAGGACCTGAACAGCCTCATCACCCAGAAAACGACGGCTGGCCGGCTGGGGGCCGCGGCGGGCACATTGTTTCGCCGACCGGGAAGCGCCAAGGACATGCTGAGGCTGAGAGAGGACGCGCTTGTGGCATCGGACCGCCTGGCCAGATTTCTCGATGGCGTGATCCGGCTGCTGATCCCGCGCGACGCCGGCGAGTAGTTTTTTCTGCTCGGCCGATCTGCACGTCATAGAGATCTGCTCGACAGACTCCGCAGCTCGAGACGCTTGATCTCGCGCATCAGCGAGTTGCGCACCCACACCAGGTACAGCCAAAGCTTCATGAGCGCCATTGCGATTAGGCTGGCGACGAACAGCGTCGCGTAGCCAATCCACGCTTGCACGTCCTGGACGGCGAAAAACCGCGCGACCGCGAAAATGGCCAGACCCATGAAGGCCAATATTCCTACGGCCGGAGCCGCGCGTAAAAAAAACGATTGGCGCCGCGTCATGTCGGCCAACACTCCGCTCAACGTATCCACGTCCTGGCCGTCGTCCAACCGATTCAAGGCCGCTATGATTTTGTCTTCGCTACTCATGAAATCTCCTTCTTCGCAAGAATCGCGCGCAAGTGTTCGCGGGCGTGGAACAAGCGCGATTTGACCGTGCCGGCGGCGATGCCCAGCGCCTCGGCGATTTGACTGATGTTGAAATCCTCGACGTATCGCAATTCCAAAATGGCCTTCTGCTCCCCAGGTAATTGCCGCAGTGCGGCGCGAACGTCGTCGACGGCATCGACGGTCGCCGCGCAGTCGTTTGTCGACACATCCGCAGCGGCTACCTGTCGCTCCACTTCGCGTCGCCGCTGTTGCCGACGTATTCCCAACGCGCAGCGCCGCGTCACAATTCGATAGGCCCAAGCGCCGAATCGGGCCGGATCCTCCAAGCCGTTCAATCCACGGGCGATGTCCATCCAGGCATCCTGTAGAACGTCGCCGGCGTCGTCGTCACGCCCTGCGAGCCGTTGCGCATGCCACAGCAGGCGTTCGTGCCAAAGGCGCACGAGCAGGCCGATCGCGTCAGCGTGCCCTGCCTGAGCGCGGAGGACCAGCAATTCCGTCAGTACCTGATGTGCAGGTTCAGCCATATGCCTGTCATTATGTTGTCTGACGAGGCTGGCCGGTTCACGACGGAAGGGATCTTTTTGCGCGCAGGGATAAAGTAAGGACTGTGAACAAAAGATCTGGGTCACAGAGTCGTCTCAGTGAATCAGATCCGCTGTGCCCCGGCTTTGGAGAGCGCAGAAAGCTGCGACCGGTTGAGAATCGCGACATGCAACGGAGCGAAATCACTCAGCCCGAGGCGGGAAATTTCGATTCGTAGCGCAGGCTGTCTACGAAGTGCTTGGCCTGCTCGAAATCGTTGGGGCTGTATTCGTCGAGGTTACTCTTCAGCAGACCCATCAACCGGTCGCAAGCCTTGTTGATGTCGCGATAGCTCTCGGCGCCGATGAAGCCAGAGATCGTGGCCCGCGACTTGAACAGATTTTCGAGTTCGTCGCAGACATCGATGTACTTGGGATCTTGCAAGATGATGGGCCAGTGGATTCTGCCGGTCGTCGGATCCAATTGCTCGGCGTCCAGTCGCTTGGGCGCCGCATCGTGGGCGATCTTCGTGATCTCGTCCATCGACAGTCGGGTGTGATCGGCAATATAGGCGCGATGCGCCTGCCGCATCTGGTAGTAAGCGTTAGTCCACTGAATGCGGTTGCTGATGTCCTGGCTGCGCGCGAGCGTATAATTTTGCACGGCCATTGAGTTCTGCAGATTCGCGTAGCCCGAAGCGGCGATCATGCTGGCAAAGCCGAATTCGGCCGCCGACTGTGGTGTGCCCGCCATTCCAAATCCGCCATAGCCGAATCCGCCGTAGGGTAGAAACCCTCCGCCGAAACCGCCTCCGCCGTTGCGCACGGTGATGTTGGTGGCGGGGTTAGCAGCCGGCTGGTTTTGCGCTCGAGCCCATGGTGCTCCACAGGCCGCGACGATTAGCAACGTCCCTACAATCGTGTTAATCGGCTGGCGCATTTCTCGTTTCCTCTCAAGACAAATCGAAAAGGGCTTCCTGCAGTCGACCGCGGGCGCGATGCTTGATCTTAGCGACGACCGCCGATATCAGGTTCCGCTGCGGGCCGGGAATCTAGCACGAAATCGACCGAAATACCGGCGGTCCATTCCAATAGACTTCCCAAATACCCAAGTTTATACTCGAAAAATGCGTGCATCAAGCTCGACGACGTCGAGTCCTTATGTTGCGCAGGCCCCCGTTTCAAATCTCGGAACTTCGTGCCCGGAGTGACCCTATGCGCCGCCTGATTTGGCTCGTTGTCTGCCTCTGTTTTGCGGCGACCTGGCCGCAGTTGCTGGCGGCGCAAGAGCCGGACGTGGCGAAGCTGACCGCCGCGCTCGACGGCGCTTCGGCGGAACAAGCGGCAGACGGCCTGGCGCGGTTAGGACCGCGCGCGAAAGCGGCCGTGCCCGCCTTGACCAAGGCGCTCGACAATGCCAATGCCGACGTGCGTTGGCGATCAGCCCGGGCCCTTGGCTCGATCGGCCGCGATGCGTCGTCGGCCGTGCCAGCGCTCGCGAAGCATTTGAGCGACAAGGAAGCTGCCATGCGGACGCAATGCGTGGCGGCCCTAGGCAAGATTGGCGCCTCGGATGAGAAGTCCATTGCCGCGATGAGCAAATGCGTCGTCGACGACGAACCGCACGTGCGGCGTGCCGCGATCCAGGCGCTGCGACGTCTGAAGCCTGATCCCAAGGCGATTATTCCCAGCCTGTTGCAGGTCATGCACGACGCGCAGCCCGACGTCGCCATGTCGGCGATGGCCGCGCTGTCGGACATGGGCGAGATGGCCGTTCCGGCTCTGATCGACTCGCTATCGAACAAGACCTCGCGCCATTGGGCTGCGGTCGTGTTGGCCGAGATCGGACCCAAGGCTGCCGATGCGGCGCCGGCCCTGACGGGACTGGTCAAGGACCCCGAACCGGAAGTCCGCATGCAGGCGATCATCGCCTTGGGCCAGATCGGCGGAGCGGCCGCGAAGACCGCCGTGCCGGCGATCATCGACGCATTGCAGGATTCCGAGCCGGCCGTGCGCTACGGGGCGGCTTTCGCGCTAGGTAAGTTGCGTGCCCAGGAAGCGGCCGATGCCCTCGATAAGCTGACCAAGTCGGACGACGCCACGCTCAAGCTCGTGGCCGTGTGGGCGATGGCGCGGATCCATCCCGACGATCCCGCGGCCGTGCGCAGCGCGATGGAAGCCATCGCCGAGGCGATCCGCAGCGAAGATCCGCAACTGAGCCGCACCGCGGCCCGGGCCTTGGCCGAGATCGACGGTTCGGGCGCTTCACTCACGCCGGCCATCAAGGCGGCGCTCGACGAGATGGACCCCACGGTCATCGAACATGTCATGGAGGCGCTGGCCACGGTCGGTGCCGAAGCGGTGCCAGTTCTGACCGCCGCTCTAACCGATGAAAAGACGCGCAGTGCCGCCGTCCGAGCCCTGGGACAAATCGGTCCCGAGGCAAAGGCCGCGGCGCCCGGCCTCACGGCCCTGCTAAACGAGAAGGATAACGAGTTGGTCAGCGACGCGGCGCTCGCGCTCGCCGCGATCGGCCCCGATTCCGCGAAGGCCGTGCCGGCACTCGCCGGACTGTTGTCGAAGGATGACCCAGGCTGCCGATACGCCGCGGTGCTGGCCCTGGGGCGCATCGGACCGACCGCCAAGAGCACGGTGCCGGCGCTACAGAAGCAAATCAGCAAGGAGCCGATGTTGGCGATCGCCAGCGTGTGGGCGATCAAGCGGATCGATCCAACGAATCGGGCACTCGCGCCCACGGCGCTTCCGGTTCTCACGAAACTCGTGACCGCCAAGGATGAAATCCTGCGCGTGCAGGCCGCCGGCGCGCTGGGCGATCTCGGTCCGGAAGCACGCGACGCTGTGCCGCTCTTGAAAAAGATGCTCGACGATCCGCACGAGGAAGTCCGCCGCACAGCGACCGAAGCCCTGGCAAAGATTCAGGGGACGGCGCCGGACAAGGCTCCGGCCGCTCCGGGCAAAGCGCCGACCGCTCCCAGCAAAAGCGCACCGACCAAGGGGCGGTAGTCGGTCCTTAGTAGTCAGTAGTCAGTAAGCGGGCACGTTCGCCTATCGACATTAGCCGCCGGGCTTGCCCGGCGCTCCTCACCGCTGACCAAGTCGTCGATGGCCGTCGGACGCCGCAGAGCGACCCATCGTGATTTCTTTTTTCGCTCTGCATGTAACAAATTCGCCCCCTTGCGCATTAAAGAGGGCGAATGACGACCTTCGCAGCCCTAAACACCGCGAGCGCGACCAGCGTCATTTCTCTACGATCGTGATGTCCTTGTACCAGGCTTCGCTGGGCGGGCCGCCGTGGATTTGCAGGCCGATAACGCCGGTTTGCGGGATCGAATCATCCGGCTCGGTGTAATCGACCGTGGCCAGGCCGTTGATCCACAGTTGGATCCGCTTGCCGACGGCCAGAATGCGGTAGTCGTTCCAGTCGTCGCGTTTGAGCACTTTGTCGACGGCGTCCAGGTCGGCCTTTACCAGAATCTTGTTGCGGCGCGACTCGTCGTATAGCGAGCCCCACCAGCCGTCGCCCAGGTCGGCCTGATAGCCGGATACCTCGTGATGGTTGGGAACCCGCTTGCTACGAAATTGGATGCCGGCATTGGCTCCCTTGCCCAACACCTTGAACCTGGCATTGAGTTCGAAATCGCGGTATTCGCGCGTGGTACACAGAAATTCGTTGCGCGGGATGCGCTTGTCCAACATGCCGCCGACGATCGCACCGTCCTGGACGCGGAACATCTCCAGGTTCCCTTCCCAGCCCGTTAATGTCCGGCCGTCGAAGAGTTTGACGGTTTCGGCGCCGCGCGCCGAAGAGCTAAGCAAACAGGCCCCCAGCAGGTACAGTAGCGCTCGAGTAATGCGGCGATTCATCATCAAGACTCCGTGATTCGGGGCGGGCGACCGAGTGTTTCTGCGCGCCCAAGCATACTCGGCAAAGTGTCCGGATGCCATTTACCGCTTGAGGTGCAGACAGGATTCCGAAGCCGCAAGGCCGCTCGCCCACGCTTGCCCGTCGCGGTATTATTGCAGCGCCCCTCAGACAATCGGTTCCAGGGAGGATTGCATGAGCACGCTGTCGACCGTCATTGAAACGATCAAGTTCAACCGCGATCGCACCCTCAAGACACTATCCACCGTCGATGCGGAGCCGAACCCTCGCTCCGTTCTGGCCTGGCGCCCGGGGCCGGGCCGGGCACACATCGGGTGGCAACTGATGCATATTGGCATTACCGAGGAGCTGTTCGCCAGCGACCGCCTGGGCAAACCGAAGCCGCCGGCTTACGCCGAATACTTCGCGCGTTTCAAAGGCGGCAGCACTCCCGACGACGATGTACCAACGCCCGATTTCATTCGCCGCGTGCTGGGCGAAACGCGCGAACGACTGCTAGCGACCCTCGGGCAGCTCGATGAGAATGGGCTCGACGTGATCCCCGATGGCCTGCTGAAAGAGCGCGGTTGGTCGCTGCGGACGGCCTTGCAGGTGATCGCCTGGCACGAACCGCATCACCAAGGGCAGGCGCACATCACGTACAATCTGTACAAGGCCGCGACGAAGTAGATCCCCGCGCTCGACAAGCGTGGCCTGCACGCCGCAGCGAACGCGACCAACAAGCATTTTGACTTCCTACACAGAGCAAAGACCTCTATGACGACCTCGACTGTCCGCCCCGCCAACTTGCACGAGCTGCGCGAGAGCGGCTGGGTCTCGAAAACCGTCAAGCGCGAGATCTACGATAACTTCATGGCCCGGCTGGCCGAGGACGAGGAGCTGTTTCCCGGCATCGTCGGTTACGAGAACACGGTCGTTCCCGAAATCAACCTGGCCCTCATCGCGCAGCATGACATGCTGTTCCTGGGCGAAAAGGGACAGGCCAAGAGCCGGCTGATGCGATCCCTGGTACGGTTCCTCGACGACGAGATTCCCTACATCGATATTCCCGAGGCGCCGTTGCACGACGATCCGTTTCACCCGATCAGCGGCGTTTGCAAACGCTTTCTGGCCGAAACGCCCGAAGGACGCGTGCCGATCGGTTGGTGGCCACGCAGCGAGCGCTATGCCGAACGACTGGCGCCCGGCACCAAGTTCGCCGACATCATCGGCGAAATCGATCCCGCGAAACTCGCCGGCGGTACCAGCATGTCGGCCGAAGAGGCTTTGCACTTCGGGCTGATTCCGCGCATGCACCGCGGCATCTTCGCCATGAACGAACTGCCCGAACTGGACGAGCTGGTTCAGGTGGGCCTGTTTAACATCCTGGAAGAGCGCGACGTGCAGATTCGCGGCTTTCCGGTGAAGTTCGATATCGACGTGCTGATTCTCTTCTCGGCCAACCCGGCGACGTACAACCGCAGCGGCAAGGTGATCCCGCAATTGAAGGACCGCATCGGGTCGGTCATCCACACGCACTATCCGCTCGAGCGCGACCTGGGCATCCAGATCATGCAGCAAGAGGCGGGCATCGACCTGGAGGGCGATTTCCCCGTCGTGGTCCCGTACTTCATGCGCGAAATCATCGAGGAGATCAGCATCGTCGCCCGGCGCTCGAAATACGTCGATCATCAATCAGGCGTGAGCGCGCGGTTCAGCATCGCGAACTATCGCACCCTGGTCGCGAGCGCCCGGCAGCGCGGGGCCCGGCTGGGCGAGCGACCCGCGGTCCCCCGGATCAGCGACCTGGGGCACATCTACTCGTCGTCACTGGGCAAACTGGAACTCGACATGATGGGGAGCCATCAAATGTCCGAGCGGCAAGTGCTCGACGCCATCGTGGCCGAGGCGATCCGCAACGTCTTCGAACAATACGTCGACCGGCACGGACTGGAGGAGATCGCCAAGATCTTCGGCGACGGCGTGAAGATCGAAGTTGGCGACATGCTCCCATCGGCCGCTTACGCCCAGCGGTTGCAGCGCGTGCCGCCCGCCTGGGACAAGGCTTTCGAGGTCAACGCGTCGAGTGATCCGGCGGTGCGGGCCTCGTGCGTCGAATTCGTGCTTGCCGGGCTCTACGCGACCGACCGTATCTCGCGCGCTCAGCAGCGCGGGCGGATCACGTACGAGTTGTGAGCTTAGCCTGTGCGGCACACGTAAGGCCGCGCGGCGGACGTCAGTGTCTACGCTCGTGGTTGTGGCGGGCGGAGCATTCCATAAACGGGGATGTCGTGCCCGCGCGGCGCCGTGCGCTCGGCAACCTGAAAGCCGTGCCGCTCGTAAAGCCGGACGTTCTGTTCCTGATGCGTGTCGAGCCAGCAGGCTACTCCTTGGGCGTCGGCCTGGGCCAGCATGGGGCTCATCAAGCTGCTGCCGATGCCGCGGCCTTGCTGGCCGGGCTCGACCCCGATGGCCGCCAGATACCAATGTGGCTCGGCGGCGTACTGGTGGTGCATCCGCCGACCGACTTCGTCGTAATCGAGCAGTCGACGGAAGCCGCGCAATCCGAATCCCAGGGGCAGCCGCAACATGCCGGCCTGCACTTGCTGCCAAAAGTTGGGAATGTCGGTGCCTGGCCGCAGCCAGGCGGTGATGCCTGTGAAATCGGCATTCGCATACGCCTCGCCGCGCGCGAGGCAATCCCACAAGAGGGCACCGTAGAGATGCGCCACCGCAGGTCCACGGCGTTTGTCACGTGGCTGCGCATAAACCATCAGGTTGTAATCGCAAAACGCGCGGCCTAGCACCGCCTTGGCGCGCGGAAAATCTCTTCGCTCAAGCCGCCGCATGCCTTCATTCGCGATTCCCTGATTCATCACGAAACCTATTTAGATTTCTTCGCGGGCAACGACCGTACGAATCCCAGCCCGCGATTGATCCAGTCGCGCAAATCCTGCTCGGCGTCGAGTCCATCACCCGCGACGACGACCCAGCCGGTCATCGGCCGGCCGGTGACGTCGAACTCAGCGACAAAGGGAGACTCTAGCGCTTCGTGATAAGCGTCAGGCCCGACCCGCACAACAAGGCCGTCGCGCCAGAGCGCGACGCAGATGTTACCACGCAGGAGAAAGCCAAGGCCGCCGAACATTCTCCGCTCGGTAATGCCCCGTTCGCGCACAAGCGCGGTCCGGACGCGTTCGGCCAGCGAATGGCTGTACGGCATGCGAGGATTTCCCTCACCCGCCGCCGATGGCAGGCAGGAAATGAATTTCGCTCGTCGCTCGGATGGGCGTCAAGAGCCGTGAGGTCATCGAGCCATCGATCGAAACGGCCAGGCCGGGCGCGATCGCGTCGCTAACCACCACGCGGTCGAACAAGCCGGGGCACTCGCCGTCGAGCTGCCGCAACACTTCGCGCAGCGTCCCACCACTGGCGGTCATCTGCGAGACACCGCCCGTCAGATCACGCATCTGCGGCGGAAAGAATACGGTGGCCATGGAAGTAGTAGTCGGTAGTCAGTAGCTAGTAGTCAGCGGACTCCCGCCGGGCAAGCATGGCGGCTAAATGTTAATCGAGAACGCACTTTCATTTCGTTTACCGACTACTGATTACTGGCTACCGACTACTTCTTCTCCTGCATCGCTTTCCATACCTTCGGGGGCGACATGGGTAGCTCTTGCAAGCGACGTCCGATCGCACGGGCAATGGCGTTCGCGATCGCGGCCGGCGGGGCGACGATGGGCGTTTCGCCCACGCCGCGCACGCCGTACGGGTGCGCGGGATTCGGCACTTCGACGATGATCGTGTCGATCATCGGCAGGTCGAACGCCGTCGGCATGCGGTAATCCAGGTAGCTCGCGTTGCGCATACGCCCGGAGTCGTCGTAGAAGTATTCTTCGTTCAGCGCCCAGCCGATCCCTTGCACGCTGCCGCCTTGCATCTGCCCTTCGACATAACTGGGATGGATCGCCTTGCCGGCATCCTGGATGGCGGTATATCGCAGGATCGTGACCTTGCCCGTATCGGGGTCGACCTCGACATCCACGATGTGTGTGCCGAAGCCGTTGCTGGGTCCTTCGGGATCGACCGTGGCGCGGCCGACGACGGGCCCGCCGGTTTGATTCAGCTTTCCGGCCAGTTCCTTGAACGAGATTGCTTTGCCGCCGGGGCCGCGGAAGCTGCCGTCTTCCCATTTCACGTCGGCCGGCTTGCACTCCCACAAGAGTGCCGCCCGCGCGGCCATCTGCTCGCGCAGATCAAGGCCGACATTGTAGGCCGCCAGGCCGGTGGCGAACGTCGTGCGGCTGCCGCCGGTGACGTCGGTGTAGCCGACGCTGTCGGTGTCAGCAACTTGCGGATGGACATCCTCGGCCGCGATGCCCAGCGTTTCGGCCAGTTGCATGGCGATGCTGGTGCGCGTGCCACCGATGTCGGTGGAACCTTCGATAAGCGTTACCGTGCCGTCGGAATTGACATTGGCGGCGGCGCTGCTTTTCAACCCGATATTGAACCAGAATCCGCTGGCGATGCCGCGGCCGCGATGCGGGCCGGTGAGCTTGGAGCGCCAATGCTCGCTGTTCTTGGCCGCTTCGAGCGTCTCGATAAACCCAATCCGCGGATAGATCGGCCCATCGACGCGGCGGGTCCCTTCCTTGGCGGCGTTTTTCAGGCGGATCTCGATCGGATCGATGTTCAGCTTTTCGGCCAACTCGTCGATCACCGATTCGCAGGCGAAGGCGGCCTGCGTGGCGCCGGGCGCGCGATAGGCCGCGGTTTTCGGCTTGTTGAGCACGACGTCGTAACCATCGACGCGCGCGTTGGCCAGTTCATAACAACTAAAGACGCACATGCAGCCCGGGCCGATCATGCCGCCCGGATAAGCGCCCGCGTCATAGGCCAGCCACGCTTCGCCGGCGGTCAGGCGGCCGTCTTTCTTGGCGCCGAGCTTCACACGCATGAAAGATCCGGGCGTGGGACCGGTCCCTTCGAAGACGTCGGCTCGCGACATGATCATCTTTACCGGCCGGCCGCATTTGCGGCTGAGAATGGCGGCCACGGGTTCGAGATAGACCGTGATCTTGCCGCCGAAGCCACCGCCGATTTCGCAGGGCACCACGGTGACCTGCGAGACAGGAATTTGCAGCAGCTCGGCGGTTTGCGCCCGGGCGCTAAACGCCCCTTGCGTCGAGGTCCAGATCGTGACATGCCCGTCGTGATTCCACAGCGCCGTCGAAACATGCGGCTCGATGTAGCCCTGGTGGACGCTGGCGGTCTTGAACTCGCGCTCGATCACGAGGTCGGCTTCGGCAAAGCCCTTTCCCACATCTCCCTTTTCGAAGTGCAGGTGCATCGAGACGTTGGTCGGCGTCGTGCCGATCTTGCCCATCTCGTTGGTGAACACGTTATCGTGCAAGAGCGGCGCATCGTCTTTCATGGCGTCGAGCACCCACGTCACCGCCGGCAGCGGCTCGTATTCGATGCGGATCAGTTTGATCGCTTCTTCGGCCACATGCGGGCTCGTGGCAGCAACCGCCGCCACGGCGTGCCCCCGGTACAGCGCCTTGTCATGCGCCAGGCAGTTGGCGCTCAAGTGGGCCAGGTTGACCGCGCCCTCGCCCAGGTCGGCGATCTTGTCCTTCAGGTTGGGAAAGTCGCGCCCTGTGGCGACGGCCACGACGCCGGGCAGCTTTTCGGCGGCGCTCGTGTCGATCGACTTAATACGGGCATGCGCGTGAGGGCTGCGCAGTATGCGGCCATGCACCAGGCCCGCCATCTGCACGTCGGCGCCGTAAATCGCGCGGCCGGTTACCTTGTCGACACCGTCGTGGCGCACCGGCCGGGTGCCAATCACTTTGTACCTGGCGGCAGCACCATTCGTGGCGGCCGGTTCTTTCGACTTGCTTTTCGGAGGCGTATCAGTGGCCATCAGCGTGAACTCTCCTGTAAAGCCGCGGCGGCCTCTTGCACGGCGCGGACGATCTTGTCGTAGCCAGTGCAGCGGCACAGATTGCCCGCCAGCTCGAAACGAATATCTTTCTCCGTAGGCTGCGGATTATGGTCGAGCAGCGCCTTGGCCGCCATCAGAAAGCCGGGCGTGCAGATCCCGCATTGCAGCGCGGCCCCTTCCAGGAAGCATTGCTGCAAGGGGTGCAGGTGCGCCTGGTCGGCCATTCCTTCGATCGTGCCGATCTTGGCGCCCTCGGCCTCGACGGCCAGCACCAGGCAACTGTTGACCGGCACGCCATCGAGCATGACGGTGCAGGCGCCGCAGTTGCCGTTGTTGCAGCCTTCCTTCGAGCCGGTGAGCTCCAGTGTGTCACGCAAAACCTCGAGCAAGCTTTGGCGCGGCTCGCAAAGAAACTCGATCGCTTCGCCATTAATCGTCGTCGAGACGTGTGCTTTCTTCACCACGGGCGGCTATCCCTCGGTAAGTTGTGGTCGGTCGCTTGAGGCTGTGACCCTCTCCCTCCGGGAGAGGGCCGGGGTGAGGGTCTTGTCTACCCACAAAGGCTTCATCGTCGAAGAGCGCGATTATCGCCTGTCAACCGCGCCCCTAACCTAACCTCTCCCGCCTCTCCCGGAGGGAGAGGGATTTAGATCGTCAGGCCTCGTTAGTGTTTCAACGTCGTCAATACTTTTTGCCATTGGGCGAGTGGCCGACGTGTCCGCCACGGGCTCGTTCGGCGGCGCCGGTTAGAGCACGAGTCGCCATGACGCCCACGACGTGCAACCGGTATTCGGCCGGGGCACGCATGTCGCTGATCGGTTTGGCTAGCAATCGCGCGCGATTGCCCCCTTCGGCAAATGTTTCGGCCGTGGCCGGTTTGCCAACCAGCCACTTGGCCACGTCGGTCGCGGGGAGCGGAGTCGGCGCCACCGCCGCCAGGCCCAGGCGCGCCGCCTCGATCGTATCTCCCTTGGCATTGAGTCGCAGCCAGGCGCCCGCTCCCACGACCGCGATATCCATCTCGTTGCGGGGAATGAAGCGCAGGTAGCGCGAGCCTTCGTGCGCTGCCGGAGGAGCGAATTCGAGCGCCACCAATAGTTCGCCACGCTTGAGCACGTTGCGCCCAGGACTGGTGCAGAATTCGGCCACTGGCACCGTGCGGCGGCCATCGGGGCCGGCGATCAAACACTTCGCGTCGAGAGCGATCAGCGCGGGGATGGAATCGGCTGCCGGTGACGAATTGCACAGGTTCCCGCCAATCGAGCCGCGGCTTTGAATTTGCCAGCCGCCGATGATGCGGGCCGAATCTGCCAGTGCCGGGTAAGCCGCAGCCACGGCCGCGTCGCGGTAAACGCGGTAACAGGGAACACTGGCTCCTAGGTGCAGCCCCTTTTGCGGGCTGAACGACAGGTTCATCAGCTCGGGGATCTTCTTGATGTCGACGATCAGGTCGGCATCGCGCAGCCCTTCGCGCAACTGCACCAAAATGTCGGTCCCGCCAGCCAGAACCTTGGCTTTATCGCCGCGTGCGGCCAACAGGCCAACCGCCTCGTCGACGCTGTGAGCGGCCGCGTATTCGATCTCTTTCAAGCGGTTCGAACTCCTACAATTTGCCCCGAAATCTCTCCGACACCCCATGGCAAATTTGACGGCGGCCAACCGCGTCTGTCAAGCGACGGCAGGCAGACGGCCCGCCATGCTATCCCCTTGACTGGTTGCAGCTTGCGGGCAGGGATACAATTCTTGAGTCCACGTGCCGCACATTACCCTTGACCATAAAACTCCCACGCCCAGGAGGTCGATCATGGCCACCACTACGGAAACGATCAAACAGCCCAAGATTCGTCAAACGGAATGCTTCATCGGGGGCAAGTGGCAGCCGGCCAAGAGCGGCAAGACCTTCGAAACCGTGAACCCGGCGACCGAGCAAGTGATCGCCAATGTAGCCGAAGGGGACGCGGCCGATGTTGACCTGGCCGTGGCCGCCGCACGCGAAGCGCTCGAGCGCGGACCGTGGAGCAAGATGGACGCCCGCGATCGCGGCCGCTTGATGTACAAGCTGGCCGACTTGATCGAAGAAGAATTGAATGATCTGGCCGCGCTCGAAACGCTCGATAATGGCAAGCCGATTCGCGATTCGCGTGCCGCGGACCTGCCGCTGACGATCGATTGCCTGCGCTACTACGCCGGCTTCGCCGACAAAATCCACGGCCAGACGATTCCGGTGCGCGGCAACTATTTCACTTACACGCGGCGCGAGCCGGTGGGCGTCGTCGGCCAGATCATTCCCTGGAACTTCCCCATGCTGATGGTGGCTTGGAAGTGGGGGCCGGCCTTGGCCGCGGGTTGCACGATCGTGATGAAGCCGGCCGAGCAGACGCCGCTCACCTGCCTGCGCATGGCCAAGCTGGCGCAGGAAGCCGGCATCCCCGACGGCGTAATCAACGTCGTGCCCGGTTACGGGCCGACCGCGGGTGCTTCGATCGTGAAGCATCGCGGCGTGGATAAGGTGGCCTTCACCGGCGAGCATCGCACGGCGCAAATCATCATGGCCGACGCCTCCCAGACCTTGAAGCGGCTGACGTTCGAACTCGGTGGCAAAAGCCCGAACATCGTCTTTGCCGACGCCGATCTCGACGCCGCGGCGGCCGGAGCGCACTTCGGCTTGTACTTCAACCAAGGGCAATGCTGCTGTGCGGGCAGCCGGCTGTTCGTGCAGGAAAAAGTCTATGACAAGGTGGTCGACAAGATCGCGGCGATGAACAAGACGCGCCACGTCGGCGACCCGCTCGACCCGGCGACCGAGCAAGGCCCGCAAATCGACCAGGCGCAGTTCGACAAGATCATGCACTACATCGACCTGGGCAAGAAGGAGGGCGCGCAGTGCCTGACCGGCGGCAAGCGCCACGGCGACCGCGGCTACTTCATCGAGCCGACCTTGTTCGCCGGCGTCGAGGACGAGATGTCGATCGCCAAGGACGAAATCTTCGGACCGGTCTTGTCGGTGCTGAAGTTCAAGGACGTCGACGAGATCATCGAGCGCGGCAATAACACGTTCTATGGTCTCGCCGCCGCCGTGTGGACACGCGACATCGCCAAGGCACACCACATCGCCGCCAAGCTGCGAGCCGGCACCGTGTGGGTCAACTGCTACGACGTTTTCGACACCGCCGCGCCGTTCGGCGGCTTCAAGATGTCAGGCATGGGCCGGGAACTCGGCGAACGCGGACTGGACGCCTACACCGAGACGAAGACGGTGACGGTCAGCTTGACGTAGTGCTCCGACTTCGGTCAACGATTCGCTAACAGCCCCTCGCCCTCCGGGAGACGACAGGGTGAGGGGCTTTTTGTTGTCTCGCCGGGTCGCGAATTATTGCGGCGTCGTTCGTTTTCCTTTAGCTCGTCTCGAACTAACGCCATCCTGGCGTCGTTAACCGCGCCCCTCACCTAACCTCTCCCGCCTCTCCCGAAGGGAGAGGAAATTAGATCGTCGTCCGAACCCCTCTCACCGCACGGGGTAGGGTCTTGCACTGCACCTTGCGCCATCGCATGGCGGACCAGCCGCGGCACCCGGATGAAAGATCGCCTCTGCGGCTAGAACAGCCGCGGCTGGCTATCTTCGGGCTCGGGGCGGTCGAGCTTGAGGTGATCGTACGCGTCGGGCGTGGCTTTGCGGCCGCGCGGGGTGCGGACCACCAGGCCCGCGCGCAAGAGAAACGGCTCGACTTCGTCTTCCAGCGTGTCGGTCGCGGTGTTCATTGTGTGGGCCACGGCCTCGACGCCGACCGGTCCACCGTGAAAGATGCGGATGATCGTTTCCAGGTACTTGCGGTCCTGCCCGTCGAGCCCGCGATAGTCGATCCCCTGCATGTCGAGGGCCGCTTGCGCGACCTGGTGCGTGATCCGGCCATCAGCTTTGCTCGTGGCATAATCGCGCACCCAGCGCAAACGGTTGTTGGCCAGGCGCGGCGTCCCCCGGCTGCGCACGGCGATCTCGTGGGCACTCTGGTCGTCGATCTCGGCCCGCAGTTTCGCGGCGCTGCGGCGCACGATCTCGGCCAACTCGTCCAGCGAGTAAAAATCGAGGTGCTCGCGCATCTGGAAGCGATCGCGCAACGGCGCCGACAGCATGCCGGTCCGCGTTGTCGCGCCGATCAGCGTGAACGGCTTGAGCGGCATGTTGATCGTGCGGGCGTTGACCCCTTCGCCCAGCGTTATGTCGATGCGAAAATCCTCCATCGCTGGATAGAGGAACTCTTCGACGGCTTTGGGCAGACGGTGAATCTCGTCGACGAACAGGACCGAGCCTTCTTCGGCGTTGGTGAGGTACGGCACGAGGTCCTTGGGGGCCATCAGCGCCGCGCCGCTGGCAATCTGCACCGAAACGCCCAGATCGCGCGGGATGACCATGGCAAACGTGGTCTTTCCCAGACCGGGCGGGCCGTCGAACAGGATATGCCCGAGCGTCTCGCCGCGCTTTTGCGAGGCATCGACGGCGATGGCCAGTCGGGCACAAACCTCGCGCTGCCCCACCATGTCGCGCATCCGCTGCGGGCGCAGGGCGCGATCCTCGGGATCGTCGTCGAAGCGCTCGCGCGCGACCGGCGCGGCGGCCGAGGCGGCACCAGGTTTGAGAATCGGCTCACGCACGCTAAACGACCTCCGTGATGATCACGGAGTATACCAAAACGCAGCGACAGTGCGGGAATGTCGAATGTCTAAAGCCAAATGTCGAAAGAAGCACGAAATCTCAAATGTCGAATGATCCGCCCGACGTCGACATTTGAGTTTTGGGGTTTCCTTAGACATTTGAATTTCGACATTTGTCATTCACTTCCCTTGCCTCTGCTGATAGATCGCCTGCAGCAGCGCTTGCACGTCGGCGTATTTCTTCTTGCCGGCCAGGGCCGTGTCGAGTAAGCGCCGCGCTTCGGCTTCGGAATGGCCCAGCTGGCGCAAAACCTGGAACGTCTCCTGCACCAGGTCGTGTTCCTCGATCGTCTCGAACGCTTCTTCGCGCGCCACGAGTAGAGCAAACTTCGGCACTTTGCGACGCAGCTTGGCAATGATTCGCTCCGAGGTAGCGGGGCCGACGCCGGGCAGGCTGGCCAAGAGCTTCGCGTCTTGCTCTTCGATCGCCGTGGCGACCTCGCGCACCGGGCGGACCATGGCCCGCAGCGCCTTTTTTACGCCCACGCCGTCGACCGAGCAAAACAACTCGAAGAACTCGCGCTCGACTTCGCTCAAAAACCCGATCAGCCGCGGCGTCATCCGCCCCTGCATCGGGTTTCCTTCCAGGTAGTCGATCGTGTGCAGGCTGATTTCCTCGCCGAGTCGGTTTTGCAACTGTCGGCGGGCGAACTCAGGGATGAACACTTCGAAATCGAAAGCGCCAAAGCGTAGCGTGGCCACATCTTCGGCCACGGAAAGCAGCTTGCCGGTAATCTTCGTAATCACGGGTCTTATGTCGCTCCGTCGTGGTACCGTGCAAACCGCGTTTCAAGCCCGCCGGCGCGCGACCGCGGCCCAGTCGGGCTGCATGTAGAAATGACATAGAGCCGCGGCCAAGGCGTCGGCCACATCATGCGGCTCGGGCGCTTCGGTGAGACCAAGCTCGCGGGCTACGGCCCGCTGCATTTGCGGCTTGGCGGCCTGACCGTTGCCCGTGAGGGTCTTTTTGATGCGCGTCGCGCTATAGCTCGTGACAGGGATGCCGGCGCGCGCCGCGGCCAGGCAGATAACTCCTCGCGCATGCCCCATCAAGATCGACGTGCGCGGCCGCTTGTAATGCGAAAAGAGCTCTTCCAAGGCCATACACGACGGCGAGAACGAAGCGATCACGTCGGCGACGCCGTCGAAGATCTCGTTGACACGCGCTGCCAGCGAATCACGCGTGCGTCCACGGATCACACCTGCCTCGCACAGTTGCGGACCACGCGGCGACACTTCCAGTACCGCGTACCCGGTCACCTTCAGCCCGGGATCAATCCCCAGAACGCGCGGCGCTGTGCGGGTGGTAGTCATGAGGAAGTAGACAGCCGGCAGAGGGCAGCAGGCAGTGAAGGAAAGGAAGCGGGCAGAGGGCAGTAGGCAGATGGCAGTAAAGGAATAACAGGGCGGGCTCGAATAGTGTCTTCGTGCATTTCACTGCCCTCTGCCCGCTGCCTACTGCCGGCTATTTCTGGATCGTCCAACCAGTACCGTCGGGGCGATCTTCGAGCGTTACGCCGAGTGCCGCCAGGCGGTCGCGAATTTGATCCGAGAGAGCGAAGTTCTTGGCCTTCCGCGCCTCGGCACGCAGCGCGATCAAAAGTTCCAGCAATTTGGCTGTCAGTCCACCGCCTGGTCCGGATCTATCCTCCAGTGCGGCCGGCGATTTCGGCGGTGCCCGGAACAACCCCAGTGTCCCGGCCAGTTCGCGCAGCACGCGGGTGCCGGCCTTCAGACTGGCCACGGCGGCCGTATTCTGCTTGCCGGCGCCTTCCAGGTCGGCGGTTTCCACGAAGCGGTTCAGCGAAGTCAGCAGTTGCTGCAATACGCCGATCGCGCCGCCGGTGTTGAAATCGTCGTCCATCGAGGCCAGAAAGCGATCGCGGAACGTGCGAACCTCGGCCGAAACCGCCGGGTCGCTCGCCGCTTCGTCCCCCGCGGGGCGCGCGGTGATGGTCGACAGCTTGTAAAAGCTCTCGCCTGTGACCCGTTCGTAACGCTGGAAAAAGCGATAGAACGCGGTCAGGCCTTTTTCGACGTCGGCGATGCGTTCCTCGCTGAAGTCGATCGGCCGGCGGTAGTGTGTGTTGAGGACGAAGTAACGAATCGTCTCGCCGGCGAACTTCTTCAAAAGATCGCGGAACGCGCTTGCGCCTTTGGATTTGCCGAGCTTGCCTGACTCTTGCGCGGCCTGATCTCCGGCGTCGAGCTCGCGGGTGTTGCGGCCGCCGACCTTGCCGACTTCGTTCGAAGCCTGCATCAGGCCGTTGTGCATCCAGTACTTGGCCTGCGGCTTGCCGTGCGCGCACTCGCTCTGCGCGATCTCGTTCTCGTGGTGTGGGAAGACCAGGTCCAGACCGCCGCCGTGAATGTCGAACGTCTCGCCCAGCAGCTTGCGGCTCATGGCCGAGCACTCGATGTGCCAGCCAGGGCGACCTTTACCCCAGGGGCTGTCCCAAGCGGGCTCGCCCGGCTTGGCGCTTTTCCACAGGGCGAAGTCCGCCGCGGCGCGCTTGCGGCCGGCCATATCGCCACCGTCACCGTGCAGCGATTCGATCGAGCGATTACTGAGCTTGCCGTATTCCGAGTCGCGGGCAACGTCGAAATAGACGTCCCCGTCGGCGGCGTAGGCAAAGCCCTTGTCGACCAGCGTCTGCGTAATCTTGATGATTTCGTCGATCGTGGCCGTGGCGCGCGGGAAGTGGTCGATCGTGTCGATCCCCATCGCGTCCAAGTTGTCCATGTAGTCGGCCGTCATCTCCTCGGCCAGGGCGGCCATCGACATGCCGCGGGCGTTCGATTCCGCGATCAGCTTGTCATCGACGTCAGTGATGTTGACGACCCAGGTAACTTCGTAGCCGCAATAGACCAGGTAACGCTTCACGGCGTCGAAAATCACCGGCCCAACCATGTGTCCAATATGGCTGGGCTTATAAACCGTGGGACCGCACAGGTAGATGCCCACCTTGCCCGGCTCGACGGTCTCGAACGGTTCCTTGGTCTTCGACAGCGTGTTGTAGACGCGGATCGACATGTTCGGGGTCGGCGAATGGGGCCGGGCGGGCGTGTGGATAGGGTCCTTGGTCAGCATTTCTCAAGTAGTACGACGCATTCGGCCATGATCGCTTCCTGCCGGCCGACGGGCCCCACGGCCTCGCCGGTTTTGGCCTTCAGCCCCACGCAATCCGTGGGGATCGAGAGCAGGGAAGCCAGCCGCTGCCGTATCGTCTCCTTATAGGGTGAGAGCTTAGGCCGCTGGGCGAACACGATGCAATCCAAGTTCACGATCCGATAGCCGGCCGTCTGTACCCGCTGGTAGGCCACCGAGAGCATATCGGCCGAATCGCGCCCACGATTGGCCGGATCCGTATCGGGAAACAGCTCGCCGATGTCCCCCAGGGCACAGGCACCGAGCAACGCGTCGGTCACGGCGTGCAAAAGCACGTCAGCATCGCTGTGCCCGAACGCCCCCTGGTCGTGCGGAACGTCGATTCCCCCGAGCCTCAGCGGGCCGCCGGGAACGAGCCGATGGGTGTCGTGGCCAATCCCGACTCGCATGCCGCTCGTGGCTCGTACTCCAAGCATTAGAAAGGGAAAGGGCGCAGCCGTCGCAGGTGGGGGATTATAGCCAAATCCCGGAAACCGGACAACGCGAGCAGGCGGCCGCTCTGGCGTCCCGGCAACGCGTGTAGTGGCCGCGTGGCGCTGTCGCCCGCGATTCATTTTGCGCTCTCTCCCCCCTATAATCCCCACGCATGGCGATCATCGAAATAGAGGGGCTGTCGAAGGCCTATCGGGTTTATCAGAAGCGCGAGGGGCTGGTGGCCTCGATGCGGGGGCTGTTTCGTCGCGAATACCGCACGGTCGAGGCCGTCCGCGGCATTGACCTCGCGGTCGAGCAAGGCGAGTTCGTCGCTTTCCTAGGGCCCAACGGCGCCGGCAAGACCACCACGCTCAAGCTGCTCTCGGGCGTGATCACGCCCACCGGGGGCTCGGCACGCGTCATGGGACACGTCCCCTGGAAACGCGAGAATGCCTATCGCCGACGCTTCGCCCTGGTGATGGGGCAGAAGAATCAACTCTGGTGGGATCTGCCCGCGCAAGAGTCGTTCCGTCTGCACCAGCAGATCTACATGATCGAGCCCGAGCGTTTTGCCCGCACGCGCGACGAGCTGGTCGACCTGCTGGGAGTCGGTCGCTTGCTGGGCCGCCCGGTGCGCGAATTGTCGCTGGGCGAGCGCATGAAAATGGAGTTGATCGCCGCCCTGCTGCACTCGCCCGAGGTATTATTCCTCGATGAGCCGACGATCGGACTGGACGTCATCGCACAGCACAACATTCAACAGTTCCTCCGCCATTATCAGCAGTTGCGGCGGATCACGATCCTGCTCACGAGCCACTACATGAAGGACGTGGCCGCGCTGTGCAAGCGCGTCGTGATCATCGCGCACGGCCGGATCATCTACGACGGCTCGCTGTCAGGCATTATCGACCGTTTCAGCAATCATAAGGTCGTGACCCTCTTGTTCGCCGACGACCGCATGCCGAGCGATCTTGCCCGTTACGGCGAAGTCGTCGAGCAGCAGGCGCCCAAGGTGAAGCTGCGCGTCGAGCGGCGGGCCGTGGCCGAAATGCTCAGCGGCATCCTCGCCCGGCATGCGATCGAGGACGTGACGGTCGAAGATCCGCCGCTGGAGGAAGTAATCGCCGAAATGTTCTCGACCGCCGGCGAGCAAGCACCCGAAGAGCAGGCGATCGACCGCGCGGCGGAGCGGGTGGTTTAGACGCAAAATGAGTGGCTAAGGGGCGCGGAGCCCTTAGCAAACCCTCTTGCGCTACGCCTGCGACGCGGCGTAAGCGGCGGCCCAACCGGCATTCTGGTCGTGCGGCACGGCCGGCAGTTGCACGGTGGCTGTCGTTCCCTGTCCCAAAACGCTTTGAACGTCGATGCGGCCGCCGTGGGCCTGGACGATCGACTGGCAAATGCTCAGGCCTAGGCCGGTGCCGCCGGGCTGATTCTCGCGATGCCGCGATTTGTCGCCGCGATAGAACCGCTCAAACACGTGCGGCAAATCGTCGGGCGGGATCCCCATGCCTGTATCGCGAACAATCAAGACCGCTTTCGCGCGTTCGCGATCGTGAATCAGATCGACCGTCACCGCACCGCCGGGTGGGGTGAACTTGACGGCGTTGTCGATCAGGTTATTGACCACCTGTTGCAGCCGCTGGGCGTCACCGCGGACGGGCAGCGTTTCGAACTTGCCGAAGTGCAAGTCGACGCCGCGTTCTTCGGCAGCGCCTTGGAACATGTCGACGGAGTGCTTGGTCAAGTGATCGAGCGCCACGGCCTTGGTATCGATTTGCATGCTGCCGGCGTCGCTCTCGGCCAACAGCAAAAGTTGATTAACGAGCGAACTGAGACTGCTGCATTCGTCGACGATCTCGCACAACAGTTCCTTGTATTCATCGATCGTGCGGTCACTGTTGAGCGTGACTTCGACGGAACTCTGAATGGCGGCCAGCGGCGAGCGCAGATCGTGCGCGGCATTGGCGACGAATTCCCGGTTGCGGTCGAGGTATTCGGCGATCAGGTCGAGAAAACGATTGATCGTGGTTGATAGTTGGTCGAGCTCGTCCCCCGTGCCGCGAATAGGAAGCCGCTCTTCCATCCTCCGCGGCCGTAGCTGATCGGCCGTGTGGATGATCTGCGCGAGGGGATGCGTCGCACGCCCCGACAGCCAGAATCCGCCCAAAGGCGCGATGAGCATGATCAATAGCGCGACGCCCAACATCACCTGCGTAACCTTGGCGATATCTTCGTCGGCGCTAGCCATCGACGAGCCCACGCGCACGGTGAATGCCGGTAAGTTCGGCCGTTCCAAATGTGATTGCACGACGCGATATCGCACGCCGCCGATCGTCATGGTGCCGTCGCGCAAATCGGACTTGAAACGCTGCTCCGAAGGGGTGTTTTCACTGCACCACAGAACCCTGTCGCGCTCGTCCAAAAGCTCGACGAACATGCCGCGCTCGACGTGGGCCGCGACCTTGCGGGTCATTTCCGCCGAGAAGGCCTCGTTGTCGATCGAATTGTGCATCTCCTCGACGGCCAGCTCGACCTCCAGCGCGTCCTCGCGCAGCAGTTGATCGATTTCGTGGCGCAGGGCGAAGCGCAACGCCTCACGAACGCCCATCAAGGTACACACCACCGTCAACAGCACGACGGCGGTGTTCCACAGAGTGAGGCGAAAACGTAACGAGCGAAAGACGTCCCTAAGCCGCCGGAATCGCATAACCGCGACCTCGTACCGTTTGGATCATCGATTCGCCGAATTTGCGATCGAGCTTACCGCGCAGCCGATTGATATGCACCTCGATCACGTTGGTGGTTCCCTCCCAGTCGGATTGCCACAGGTGCTCGCACAGCATCTTGCGCGTCACGACTTGCCCCGCGTAACGCATCAACAATTCCAACAGGCTGAACTCGGTGGGCGTCAGGTCGACCTCCACGCCGCCGCGAGTCACGCGGCGCGTGGTCAGATCCAGGGTGATATCGCGGACTTGTAGCACGGGACGCGGTCGTGTCGCCGTGCGCCGGCAAACCGCCTCGATGCGCGCCGTCAACTCGGTGAACGCGAACGGCTTGACCATATAGTCGTCGGCGCCCGCGTTAAGTCCCGCCACGCGCTCCTCGACCGAGCCGAGCGCCGTCAATAGGATCGTGGGAGTCTGCAGCCCTTGCGTGCGCAATTTGTTCAACACCTCCAGGCCAGGCATGCGCGGCAGCATGAGATCGATAATGATGACGTCGTATTGTTGGCTGCTGGCCATCTCCAGGCCGCGGACGCCGTCCTTGGCCCACGCGCACTCGCTCCCCCCTTCGACGAACCCTTGCCGCAACGCCTTACCGATGACCGGGTCGTCTTCGATTACTAGAACGTTCACGTTCGGCACTCCTGGGATACCCGGGATTCTTCGAACAGGCTCGCTTGCTGTTCTACGCGGCAAATCGCCGACGGGGACAATTTGCCGCGGGTCGCACCCGCGCGGGCTGGCGGAAGTGCGTCTTTTCCCGGCGTTTTCCTGCCCCGACCCGCTGCCTTAAGTGTACATCGGAGATCGTTGAGGGCCAAAATCGGCGAATGCGCCAGCGGCCCTTAAAGAAGGGGAGATTTCACCGTCGCGCGCGAATAAGACGCCGTCCAGTTTACAGATTCGTAAGCATCGACTACCTCTACAAGGGCTAGCGAAGCGCCTATACTCCCGGGTATGGTGGCAGTCGCTGACTATTTTTCGCGTCTCTCGACGCTCACGCCCCGATCGCGACCCAAGGCTAACGTCGCGACTGCTCTTCTTCGCCTCAAGCGATGTCGTTGCACGACGCGCCGCGCTAATTTCAATCGCTCGGATCGTCATTCCTGCGTCGCGCGCGGAATGTTGGTCGCGGTTTCGCTCGTCCCGCTGTGCGAAAGGGGACGCGCACGCCAAGGCTCGGCTGCCCATCATGCGATTGGAAATCCCGCGATGGTTTCGTCCCGCACGCCCTTGGCCATGTAGGATGCCGCGATGGAAGAACTGTTTTGGAAGTTCTGGGAGAACTTTCGGCACAACCTGTTCAAGCCCCTGTTGTTGTTTTTCTACATGGGCTTCAGCGTGCCGATCTTGAAGGTTCCCTTCGAGTTTCCACACGTGTTGTACCAAGGCCTGACGATGTATCTGCTGATCGCCATCGGCTGGAAAGGTGGCGAAGAGCTGGCCGAATTGAATCGCGGCGAGTTGGCTCACGCGGCGGGCTTCATGGTCGTGGGCTTCATCACCAATTTCATGATTGGCATTATCGCCTATTTGGTGCTGCGCAGCACCACCAGGCTCCGCAAGATCGACGCAGCCACAGTCGCCGGATACTACGGGTCGGACTCGGCAGGGACATTTGTCACTTGCCAGGGCATTCTGGCAACCGCCGGTATCGCCTCCGCACCCTACATGCCGGTCATGCTCGCCATCATGGAAGTGCCAGGCTGCCTGGTGGCGCTATTCCTGGTCTCACGGCTGCGGCGATCGGGAATGGATTCACACGGCAACTTGCCTGGCGAGGCCGGATACGATCCCCGCTCACTGCCGGCGGTCGACGAGGGGGAAGGGCACAACCATCGTAACCGCGCGACCAAGAACGGCAACGGCAGCTTCGCACGGTTCATCAACTGGGAGCTGATGCACGAGGTGTTTCTCAATCCCGGGTTGTTCTTGCTCTTCGGCGGTATCTTCATCGGCTTCGTCAGTCAATTGCAGGGAGCCGCCGTTACCAAGGAGGACGACGCTCTATTCCGCAACTTGTTTCAAGGCGCGCTCTGCCTGTTCTTGTTGGAGATGGGCATGACCGCCTGCAAGCGTCTCAAGGATCTGCGGACCGCCGGCTTGCGGTTTGTGCTCTTTGCGCTCATTGGGCCAAATATTTTCGCGACCTGTGGCATCTTCGTCGCACACGCTTACAGTGCCGCCGTTGGGCAGCCGTTCGCGTTGGGGACGTACGTTCTGTTCGCCGTCCTCTGTGCGGCGGCATCCTATATCGCCGTTCCCGCCATTCAGCGATTGGCCATTCCCGAGGCCAGCCCGACGCTGCCGCTCGCGGCGTCGCTGGGCGTGACGTTCTCATACAACGTGACGGTCGGAATCCCTATTTACATCTTGATTGCCGAGGCCGTAATAAAGCGGTGGGAGATCGTTGGAGCGGCGGCAGGAGTTGGCTGACCCGTGCGCCCGCGACACAGTCGAGCGCGCCGCCGATTCCCGCGCGACGTATAACATAGGGCAGGCCTTTGTCCCAATCTTCGCGGGAGGCGATCGAATCATGGCCGAATTTGTCGAAGCCAGACGCGTGGTCGTGATCGCGGAAAGCGTTCTGTTCGAGGAGCTGATCTCGAAATTCGTCGAGCTTGGGGCGAAGGGCTATAACGCCGTCTATTGCTTCGGCAAGGGCGAGCATGGCATCGTCGAGGACATGTTCTCAAATCCTGACCGGGCGTGCGTTCGCATCGAAATGATCACCACGCAGGAAGTGGCGTGCGCGATCATGGATTACGTACACCGCGAGGGAGTGCAGCGCTACCCGATCACCGCCTTCGCCGATACGGTTGAGGTCGACAGCCGCGACACGTTTTACCGGCGGTGAAGCTTTGGCGTGGGGGCGAGGTCGCCTTGCGGACTTTCACGTAGCGCAGGGCGGCGTGATTTCCGTGCCACCCGGACTTGCCGCGATCGCGCCCCATGACGCGCCAGGGGACGGTAACGCGGGCGAGACCGTCTCGGCAAGCCCATCCCCACAGAGCGCAACCAGGTCGAGCGCCAAATCCTGCATCGAGGCGGCCCCGACGAACAGCGGTGTCACACCGCAGTCACTCACCAGATCCTCTGCCAGCTTCGCCGCTTTTTCTTGCAGTTGCGTGACGGTCTCGCGCAATTGCCGCTCGACGATAGCCGTCGTCGTGACAGCGGCTTCTCCCTCTTCGCCGCGCACGGCCGAGGCCGCCAACTGCCAATTGGCCAGCAGTCGGAGAAACGTACCGCGTCCGATGACGCCCGTGGGAACGCCGTCCTTGACGATGGCAACGCGACGAATCGATACGCGGCACAGGAAATCGTAAATGACGTTGGCCGGCGTCTCTTCGCCATAGCATACCACGTTGGTTTTCATCACGTCGCGCAAAGGCAACTGCCAGTCCAGCGGTTCGGACACGATGTCCTTTTCCGAGACGATGCCCACCAGCTTGTGATCGTCATCGACGACCGGCGCCGAGTTGATGCGTGTACGAAGGAACAAATCCGCCGCCTCGGCGATGGGCTGATCGTGCCGCAGCCATGTGATGGGGGCATTCATGATTTGCCCTGCCCGCACTCCGCGGAGCCATGTGCGATATCCCCCCTGGAACGTGTCCTGCTGACCGTCGGGCTCTGACAGTTCGCTATAGCAGACGGCCCGATCGCGGCCGGTATGCTTCGCGATGCGCAAAGCATTATCGGCGCGATCGAACAACTCGTTGCTCTTCTCCACCGAGTCGTCCAACTCCGCAATGCCGAAGCTGACCGTAATCGTCAAGGGATGCCCGTTCGCCGGCAAAGCCATCGCGTGCAAGGTTTCGCGAATACGTTGAGCCCATTGCAGGGCCTGCTTCTCGTCAGTATCCGTCAGCAGAATGCAAAACTCTTCGCCGCCATAGCGGCACAAATGATCCGTCTCGCGGCATTGCGAGTTCAGCACCTGCGCAAAAGCCTTGAGAATGATGTCGCCGGTCACGTGACCGTACGTGTCATTCACGGCCTTGAAAAAATCAATGTCGCACAGCACGCAGCTCAATGGGTTGCCGGTGCGGCGCGCCCGGGCAAACTCGCGTTCGAAGTGCTCGAAGAACACCCAGCGGTTCGGGACCGCGGTCAAGGGATCGGTGCGTGCCAGCCGCACAAGCTGATTTTCCAGCTCGATCACGCGAGCCCCGGCCCGCAAACGCGCCAACAATTCGGCCGAGGCAATCGGCTTGGTCAACAGATCGTCCGCGCCCGACTCCAAGGCCAGGATCATGTCGGCCACCTTGTTGTGAGCCGTCAGCAGCACCGTGTAAATGTAGTGAGGGAAGTTCTCCTCGCGGATGCGCCGGCATAGTTCGATACCGTCGTGGCCCGGCATGTCCCAATCGCAGATCAGGAAGTGCGGGCAATCGTCATGCGCCGCGGCCAGCGCCGAGGTGCCATCCTCGGCCTGCTGCACCTGATAACCGGCTGCTTCCAGCCAATAGGCGACCAGCCGGCGAATGTCCGGATCGTCGTCAGCGATAAGAACCTTGCGGTGCAGCATCGGTCTAAAAGAATCTGATTCCGTTTCCGTAGTCTTCGCAGCGCTCTCGCCGATCGAGTCACCTCGGCACGCTGGCGAAACGAGGAGAGCGACCACGCCGGCGGGCCGCCGCGTACGCTCCTCCGTTCTAGCCGTTGCCTGAGCCCCTGGCGGACCGGTGCGCGTCGGCACCGGGCGCTATTTGTACCTAATAACTATAGGTTTTCGCCGTGGTCGAGTTCCCGGCAAAATCTGGCATTGGAATCTCGCGCGCGGACCTTTAAATCCGCACCGTCGTTTCGACCGTCGCCCGACGTGACGTTCCTTATTGCGATTCGTCGTGGCCGCGAAGTGCCCATTTCTGTTGCGACTGCTACGCCCGGCACAATCCGCACGACTGGTGCTTTCGGGCACATTTGGGCCGGAAAAAACTACCCCGCCACAGCCGCTTCCTTCGTCACGCGCCGTGAATATGGCTTGCCGCGCAGGACCGCAACAATTGCTCCAGCCCGCAGCACTATCACGGCGATGAAAGTACAGAAACGCCGTCGGAATGGGGCACGAGGAGCGCATGCGCAGCGGGCTTTTTCTTTTGTTCTTGATGATCGCGGCGACGGGCTGGGGCTGCGCGCGGCATGCGGCTCGGGGCCGCGGTTGCTGCCCGGGCGCCTTGACCGACGATGCGCTCGAG
The DNA here is from genome assembly GCA_035546535.1 of Pirellulales bacterium. Classification (NCBI taxonomy): domain Bacteria; kingdom Pseudomonadati; phylum Planctomycetota; class Planctomycetia; order Pirellulales; species Pirellulales bacterium. The sequence goes on from DASZWQ010000194.1 coordinate 64,010, forward strand.
ATTGTCGAGCGCGGCACGCTGCCGGTCGATACCGCGCGCGTCGAGCGCTTGCCCGCCGTCGACGGGCAACTCGGTTATCCCCGACCGCCGGGCAACTATCACGCCCTGAGTAAGGCGGAATGCCAATGCCTGGCCGTCCGCGCTTCACAGCTGGGAAACCTGTTCGACGGCGAACGGAGAGCACTCGCCGCGCGCGAAGACGCCAGGCACTGCTCGCACGAGGACAACTCGCTGACGTATGACGTTCTGCGCACCGCGGCGCTCGAGGCGCGCAATCGATCGGCGGCGGACGCATTGAACATCTATTATCAGCTCGAGCTGAACGAAGCCCGGCATGACTTGCTGGGAAGATCCCTGAATGAAGTCGGGGCGGCCGTGCAGAACGTCGATCGATTGCGCGGGCAAGGATTGAAGCTGCCTGCCGACCAAGATCAATTCGCCCGGCGCGAGTTCGAGTTGCGCGACCAGCAAGTGCAGGTCGAGGGAGCCGTGACACAGCTCGACATGGAACTCTGGCAACAGATCGGCATGCGACCGTCGGTTCCCTACGAGCGGCTGTGGCCGACCGATCCGTTGACCGTGGTTGTCGAACCGCAAGATATCGAGGCCGAAGTGCAATTGGGGCTGGCCACTCGGCCCGAGGGGGGAATGCTCCGCCGCCTGCGCCGCAGCCTGGACGGCGATTCGCTCGGTTCGGTCCGCGCAGCTCTCTCGCAGGTGAGTCCACTGTTGGGTTTGGCGCCGCCATCGTCGGACTGCGACGGACTATTCGGCCTGCTGGGGGCGCTGCGCAAGCTGCACGAGGCGCAACGTGAACTGCCCGAACGGCGACGGCAGCTCAACCAGTACGCCCAAAATCGTGAGCAGGAGATTGCCGTTGAAATTCGCGAGGCGGCCGAAATGGTCGATGTCCGCCTGCGGCAAGTAGCCCTGGCGAAAGAGAATCTTGATCAACTGGCGCGCCGCAGCGCTGACACTGAAGCCCGCGCGAAGACCGGCGGCCTGAATTTCGCCGACGTCAGCACGGCCCGCCTGGCGACTCTGCAGGCCGAAGGCGACCTGCTCGAGAAAGTCGTCCATTGGAAGATCGCGCAAGTGCGCTTAGCTCAGGCGCAAGGCGCGCTGGTGGCGGAGTGCTGCCCGTAATACTTTGTGGCTCGTATTTGGCCATGCATGCCCACAATGCGGCGACATTGTATCAGTCACTAGCCCGATGCGCCAGCGAGGGTAGAGTCCCAATGCCTCTCGCTGGCGCTTCGGGCTAATAATCACCGGTCAGCGCTCGGCGCTTGTGTCTCACCGTTGGCTTAGCCGGTAGTGCTAATCGACATTGGCCTCGGCGACACGCTGCTCCCAGTACTGACGCGCCTCGTCAATGAAGGCGAGCACTTCGCGGCGCTGGTCGACATCGGCCAGCTTCAGCTTTTCGGCGCGCTCGTTCGTCCAGTCCAAGAAGAACTGCGCGGATTGCTTGCTGATACGCGGCTTGTCGCCGAATTCGACGTACCAGGGAGCGGTTGACGCGAAACGATACGTTTTCGCGTTGTCGGTCACGGCTCGCACCAGGACCCAGCCACTCTCGGTAAATTTGACCGGTGGCAAATGTCCGGTCGGGGCCATTTCGTCGAGCCGTACGCTCTGCACGACGCGGCCGTCTTTGACGATTTCCATGTAGCTGATCGTCTCGCGCGTCGCCAGGTTCAGCGTGATTTCCAGTTGCAGTTCCTCGCCGGCCGAGGCCTTGAAGACATGCCCTGGCAGGCGATTGTTGGCAAACGGCCGGATCAGTGGGCCATTGGTCACGATAACTCGGCCCGCCTTGAACGCTTCCCACCAGTTTTCGTAGCTGAACTCGTCCTTGTCGACCCACACGTACATACGGTTGTAGCCGACGGGATTCGGGATCACGCCCGAGGCGCTGCCGGCCGAAGGCGGAATGCGCAGACCGCAATTCAACACGTGGTAATAGATTTCCTCGGACCATTCACCGTTGCCGTGCGGATCGCGAAAACGGCCGCGGTCGCGCGGTTTTCCCCACGCTTCGTTCGTCAGCATGCCGTCGCGCTGCATGTGATTGTTGGCCAGGCCGATCGAGTCGATCTTGCCGCTGGCGAGCCAGATGGGCATGTCCCACCAGAACGGCTTTTCGGCGTCGATCCACACAGGTCGTTCGGCAGTTCCCTGCTCGCGCGCTGCAAGCAGATATTTCATCGAGGAAGGATATTCGCGCTCGGCTCCTGAGAAATCCATGGGCGCCGCAAGATTGAAAAACAACAAGGCCCCGCCGCCCCGTTCGTCCTCGCCCCCCAGCAGGTCATAGATGCGATTACCGTCGAAACGAACCACGGGCTCCTTGGGCAGCGGCTTCCCCTTCCAGGCGTTCTTTTCGTTCCACCACGTAATCAGCGGCGCCACGTGCAGGTCTTCGGCTTCCATCAGCAGCCGGATATCCTTTTCCGCGCGATGAATGTGCAGGTCGCCCGACCACCATCCTTCGGCCGCCATATCGACGGCGCGCGTCAGATCAATGACTTGCTCGTCATCGGCGTTGTCTTCGATCGTGAAGTAGCCCTTGCGATCGGTGTACTCCGGACCGTGATCAAGCTCGAAGGTGTAGTTGCCGCGCGGCAGCCGCAGTTTGACTTCGCCGGGAAAAACGAAGTGGTCGTTCCAAAAGGGCATCCGCGCCACCTTCTGGGCGACCCCCTTAACGTTTTTCAAATGCATGCGGCACGCGATCGGCTCGCGCGTCTGGGCATCGACGACCGTGATGCGAAACTCGCCGCCACCGGCAGCTAGGAGTGTCATGCCCGCAGCGTTAACCACCAGCACAACGGCAAGCGACAGGAACAAACGTCGGAACATGAAAACCTCGCAATTCGAAGACCGGCGATCAGACAGCCGGCTGTCATTAACCAAGGTTAGCACGCCGCTTGGGGTTGCGCTGATTAGTCTCGGGCCCGACCGGGCGACACGGTCCGGCAGATTACTTGGTCAACCCATTGCCGGCTATTATGATGCGCAAGACGACTTTGATGGATTCTTCACCCGCAAATATTGGCCGAACCGCATGCGAAATGCCTTCCTGTTTGCGGGGCTCGTGGTGCTCTCGGCGGATTTCGTCGCGCCGGCCACGGAACCCGATGCGTCACCGGCTTCGGTGCCCTTCGACACGCACACGCGCGTGCCCTGGAAGACGTCGCGCGTCTATGGCCGGCCCGATCCGCCGCTGCCTTATCGGCTAACCCGCGTCTTCGAGAAATTAGTTCTCGCGCAGCCGCTGTTTCTTACGCACGAGCCCACGACCGGTGACCTGTTGGTGGCGCAGCTTCAAGGTCCGATTCTGATTTTTCCGAATCGCCCGGACGTCGATCACGCCGAAACATTTCTCGACGTCGGAGAGGACACGTACAGCTTCGCTTTCGATCCCCACTATGCCGACAACCGGTACGTGTACGTGTTCAGCAATGGCCCGCGCGACGAGAAGGAGAAACGCAACCGCATTGCGCGCTACCATGTCACAGCTGAGCAACCACTGCGATGCGATCCTGCGACGCGGCACGTGATCCTCGACTATGAATCGAACGGGCACAATGGTGGCGACCTGGCGTTCGGGCCGGACGAAATGCTCTACATCTCGGCCGGCGACGGCACGTCCGATTCGGACACGAACCTGACGGGACAGAACCTGGCCGATCTCCCCTCAGGAATCTTGCGCATCGACGTGCGCGGCAGCAGCGCGAACGAACGGTACAAGGCCCCCGCTGATAATCCTTTTGTAGCAATGCCGGGCGCCCGCGGCGAGATCTGGGCCTACGGGTTGCGCAACCCGTGGCGGATTTCCTTCGATCGCGAGAACGGGCGGCTGTGGGTTGGCGACGTAGGGCAAGACTGGCGCGAGATGATCTATCTCATCCAGCGCGGCGGCAACTACGGCTGGAGTGTCGAGGAAGGGGGACAGCCGTTTCAGCCCTTACGCGACCGCGGGCCGACGGCGATCGTTCCTCCAGTCGTGGCGCATCCCCATTCCGAAGCACGTTCGGTCACCGGCGGACATGTTTATTACGGCCGTCGCTTTGCCGATCTCCGCGGCGCGTACGTTTATGCCGATTTCGCCACCGGCAAATTTTGGGGGCTTCGCTATGACGGCCAGGCGGTCACGTGGCACCAAGAACTGGCCGACACGTCGCTGCAAGTCGTCAGCTTCGGCGCCGATGCGGCAGGCGAGTTGTATGTCGTCGACCTCGCCGGCGGCATTTATCAGTTCGAGGTCAATGACGCGCGCGAATCCGCACTCCCATTTCCGCGGCGTTTGAGCGAGACAGGCCTCTTTGCATCGACGGCCGATCACGTTCCGGCACCGGGAGTCATCCCCTACTCAGTGAACGCTCCGTTGTGGTCCGATGGCGCCAAGAAAGAGCGATTCTTGGCGATACCCGACGACGGACAGATCCAGTTCACGGAATCTCGCGGATGGAACCTGCCCGACCACAGCGTGGTTGTGAAAACTTTTTTTCTCGATACGGACGAGGAAGCCGGCGACCTTCGCCGCGTGGAAACGCGATTGATGGTGCGCGACCAGGGCGAATGGACCGGCTACTCGTACGAGTGGAACGACGCACAGACCGATGCCGAACTGGTCGTGGCGGCTGGCCTTGCGCGCGATTTCGAGGTGCGCGACACCGCGACTGGCGAGCCCGCGCTGGTGACATGGCGCTTTCCCAGCCGCGCCGAGTGCATGGTATGTCATACGCGCGCGGCGAATTACGTGCTCGGTCTGTCGGCCTTGCAAATGAACCGGGCCCACGATTATGGCACGGCGACCGAAAACCAATTAGAGGTGCTCGAACGCTTGGGCGTTTTCCGCGACAAGCTGCCGAAGCGACCTGCCGAGATGGGTGCGCTAGCCGATCCGGCCAATGGCGACGCGGCCGTGGACGTTCGGGCTCGCAGCTACTTGCACGCCAATTGCTCGCATTGCCACGTTTCAGCCGGCGGCGGCAATGCACGGCTTGAGCTAGAATTCACCACACCGCCGGAGAAGATGAATCTTCTCGCCGAGCGGCCGCTGCATGACCGGTTTGGCGTCGCTGATGCGCTACTGCTTGCGCCGGGCGATCCGGAAAGGTCGTTGCTGTTAACGCGGATCAAGCGTACCGAGCGCGGCCGGATGCCGCCCCTGGCGACGAGCGTCGTCGATCGCCAGGCGGTGGCGCTCTTCGAAAGTTGGATTGCCGAGCAGAAATCGGAAGCGGCAAGCACAAAATAGCGTCGATGCTCGTGGTAGACGACATACCAGCCATTCTCCGCGCGATTCCTCGACTGGCCGGCGCACAAGTGTCCCCCTTATCCGGCGGGATCACGAACCACAATTATCGCCTCGAAGTCGGCGAGGATTGCTACGTCCTGCGCATCGCCGGTGAGAACACGGCGGAGCTGGGGATCGATCGAGGCCGCGAACATGCTTGCGCGGTGGCCGCTGCCAACTGGGGCGTGGGGGCCGAGGTCGTTGCCTATCTGCCGCAACGTCAGGCGCTCGTTACGCGGTTCGTTGCTGGACGAGTGCTTCAATCGGAAGACGCCGCGCGCCCCGATGTGCTCGCCCGCGCGGCGGCAGCGATTGCCACGTTGCATGCCGGTGCCACGTTTCCCGGCACGTTCTCGCCGTTCTCGGTGATTGCCGACTATGTGCAGTTGGCTCGTCACAATCAGGTTGCTTTGCCGGATCGCCTTTACGAGGCCTTGCGGAGTATCGATGATCTGAAGGCCAAAGCCGGCGATGACGATGCTCGTTGCCCCTGCCACAACGACCTGCTCCCCGCCAACCTGATCGACGACGGCATGCGAATCCGCATCATCGATTGGGAATACGCCGGGATGGGGAACCGATTCTTCGATCTCGGTAACTTCGCGGAGAACCATGATCTGTCGGCCGAGCAGGAGTGTGATTTCTTGCGCGCGTATTTCGGTCGCGAAGAGCCCAGCGCCCTGCGACGCCTGCGCGCGATGCGCAAGGTTTCGGCGCTGCGCGAGGCAACCTGGGGATTTGCGCAGGCCGGCATTTCGCGACTGGATTTCGACTTCTTCCGATACGCCGAGCAGCACCTACAGCGGTTCTTCCGCGTTGCTAGCTGCTAGACCTTCTCCTGCGGGACAGCTCGGCGTGTCATGCTTTTTCGCCAAAGGCGAATAAGCATGCGCGTTTCTCAGGGACGGAATTTACAACGCACCACCGATGAGCCTCCTTTGCCGGCTGCCGTGGAGGAGGTAGATTTGGAGGCTTGTCTGGCGGCGACGTGGGTGCCGCCGTGCGGATTTCCTGACACGCCGCTCTCGCGGTAAACCAATTTTGCTCGGATCGTGACATGCAATCCCGCGCCGAAATCGTGATTGTTGGTGGCGGAATCGCCGGGGCAAGCATCGCGCTGCATCTGGCGCGGCTCGGCCGGCGCGATGTCCTGGTTCTCGAGCAAGGCGAGCTGGTCAGCGGCACGACGTCGCACGCACCCGGACTGATTGGCCAGTTGCGTGCCTCGGCCAGCCTGACACGGCTGCTGACCGAGAGCGTTGCCCTGTATCGAGGGCTCGAACTGGACGGAACGCCGGGCTTTCTCGAGGTGGGCAGCCTGCGCATCGCCTCGTCGAATGAACGCATGGCCGAATTACAGCGTCAGAAGGCTTTTGCAGACAAGTGTGGTCTCGAAGCGCACCTGCTGTCGGCTGCCGAAACCCGCGATCGTTTTCCGCTCATGGATCCTAGCGGCGTCGTAGGCGCGATCTTCATGCCGACCGATGGCTCAGCGAATGCTCCCGTCTTGGCCGGCGCCATGATTCGCGATGCCCGCGCGCTGGGCGTCAACTTTCAGACGCGCACTCGCGTGACAGGCGTGGAGGTGGCGGGCGGTGCCGTGCGCGCCATCGAAACCGACGCAGGGCGTGTTGAAACCGAAACGCTCGTGATCGCAGCCGGAATCTGGTCGCCCATCGTGGGGCGCATGGCCGGCGTGTCAATTCCGCTGGTCCCGATGGAACATCAATACGTCGAAACGGCCGCTGTGCCAGGCCTCCGCGGCCAGCGACTGCCGAACCTGCGCGACCCCGATAATCTGGTCTATCTACGGCAGAAGGACGATGCGCTGATCGTCGGTGGCTACGAGCGAAATCCACGCGCCTTTCGCGCGGCGATTCCGCGAAACGATAACCCAACCGTGCAGGCATTCGATCCGTCGCAGTTCGCGGGCCTCCTGACGGCGGCCGTGCGGCGCGTGCCTGAGGTCGGCCGACTGGCGCCCACGCGGCAGGTTTGCGGCTTGGAATCGTTCACGCCCGATGGCGCTTTTCTGTTGGGGCCGACGCCCGAAGTGCGCGGCGTCTGGAGCGCCTGCGGATTCTGCGCTCATGGCGTGTCAGGCGGCGGCGGGGTGGGCAAACTGATTGCCGAGTGGATCGTGTCGGGCCGGCCGACCATTGATCCGACGCATATGGCGATCAGGCGCTTCGCGGGGCAGCAATGGGACGAGGCGACGGTCGCGCGCCGCGCGTGCGAAACCTACGCCACGTATTACGACATAACGGACGCGACCTAGCCCTGTACGCTGCCGGCGAACGCGTCGATTTTCTCGCGGTCACCGCATTCCCATCACCCCCGTCGCTGTCAGCATCCCCGATGGAGTCGTCTTCGTCCACCAATAGTTCTGGAATAACGCTCGTCACCGGCGCCACGGGGCTGCTGGGCAACAACGTCGTGCGGTTGTTGCTCGATCGTGGCCAGCGGGTGCGCGTTTTGTCGCGCCGAGTGGACCAAGGTCCAGAACTCGCCGGGCTGGACGTTGAAGCGGCCGGCGGCGACATTCGCGACGAAGCAGCCGTGCGTCAGGCATGCCGGGGCGTGGCGGCGGTTATTCATTGTGCCGCGCACGTGCGCATCGGCTGGACCGAGCGTGCCCTCTTCGACGCCATCAACGTCGACGGCACGCGGCATGTGGCGCGCGCCTGCTGCGACGAGGGAATCCGCCTGGTCCACGTATCGACGACCGACGTCTTCGGCCGCTGTTCACTCCGCGAGCCGACGGACGAGGAGACTCCTTTTGCTGCTTCGCCGCGCGTCCCCTACGTCGAAACGAAACGCCAGGCCGAGGCGGTCGTTGACGCTGAGATCGAGCGGGGCTTGAACGCAACGATCGTCAATCCCGCCTTCATGCTCGGCCCGTGGGATTGGAAGCCGTCGTCCGGGCAGTTGCTGCTGAACGTGGCCGCGAATCGCGCGATTCTCGCGCCGCGCGGATACTTGAGCCTATGCGACGCGCGGGATGTGGCGTCAGGCATCGTAGCGGCGCGCGATCGGGGCCAATGCGGACGCCGCTACATTCTCGCCGGCAAGACGATGGAGTGGATCGAACTGTTGCGCTTGCTCGCCGACGTTTGCGGTGCCCGGCGGCCGTTGATGCGCGGCGGGCCGCTAATGCTCAAAATTGGTGGCTGGGGCGGGGATGTGTGGGGACGCCTCTCCGGCCACGAACCGGCGGTCAATTCGGCCGCCATCGCCATGGCTTGGGTGACCAAGAATTATACGAGCGCTCGCGCGATCGCCGAACTCGGCTACACCATACGACCGAGCACTGACACCGTGCCCGATGCATGGCAATGGTTTCGCACGCACGACAAAGGCTGACTCGTTATCGCCCGGCCTGGCGTTTGCGAAAATCAGCCAGCCACGATTCGATTTCCGCAGCGAGTGCGGACAGCCCCTTTTCCTGAGCGATGCGCAGCGCACTTTCGGCAGAGGCGATGGCCTTGTTCGCATCAAAGGATTGCGCGTGGGCTTTAGCGGCTGCAAAATGCGTTTCCGCATCGTCCGGTTCCTGGGCCGAGGCCAGGTCAAATTGTGCCGCGGCTTCGCTGGCGCGCCCCAGTTGCAACAGGGCTTGCCCATAGCTGCGATAAAGCGAACTCGATCGTTGGCCGTGCTTGGCGGCCAACTGAAACTCGGCGATCGCTTCGCGTGGCCGGCCGGCGCCCGCCAGGGCGCGTCCCAGATCGTAATGCAACGCGGCATCCTCGGGTTCCGCCTTCACAGCCTTTTGTAGAGGACCGATTGCGGCCGTCGGCTGCTGCGACTCGACGAGAGCGCGTCCCAACTCCCTGGTCGCTTCCCGATAGTCTGGCTGCAGGCGCAATGTCATCTCGAATTCGGAGACCGCCTGCCGCGGTTGCTGGTCGGCGGCCAGAGCGCGACCCAGGTGGTAATGCAGTTTCGGCACGTCGGGAGCCAAACGCACGGCGTGCTTGAGCCGCGCCACCGCCTCGCGCGGCCGATTAAGCTCAATGAGCGCCAATCCCATATAATCGAAGGTCGGCGGCGAATCAGGTTGCAGACGCAACGATTCTTCCAACTCCCGCAATCCTTCTTCGGCGCGGCCCGCCTTGACCAGCAGAATCCCCAGGTTTCGATAGACATCTTCGGGATGGTCGTATTGCAGGCGGATTGCTTCCCGAAATGCGGGAATTGATTCATCGACGCGGCCGGAAAGGGCCAGAGCGGTCCCCAGGTTCATGTGCAACATCGCATTAGCGACTTCTGGCCTGGGCGATTTCGCGGCCTCGGCCAAAGCTCCGACGGCCTCCTCGGCACGTCCGGCGTGAATCAAGAACGTTCCATAACTCGCCAAAATGACAGGATTGTGCGGCTGATTGCGGAGCGCATCCTGCCAAAGCCCGAGCGGGCTTTCGTAGGCCACCATGCGTCGCGCATCGAGCATGCCATACGCGCCGGCGACAGCCACGACCGCTATCGTCGCCGCAGCCAGCGCGCCTGCGCGCGGCCCCGACAAACCGTCCGTCGAGGCGATGTTCCGCGGCCACATCTTGCCGAGGACGAAATAGCCTCCAGCGACGGCCAAGGCACACAGCGCGGCCAGCGGCAGATACATGCGCCGCTCGACCGCAACCTCGGTGATGATCGGCACGACGAGCGTCGGGGAGAGAATCAGCCAAATGGCGGCAGCCACGAATCCGGCAATCGTATTACGCCACAGCAGATAGAGGGAGGCCATGGCCAATAAAAGTGCCGGCAAAACCCAAGGCCACGCCGCGGCGAACGTATCGAGATACGGCATGTCGTAGTGAATCACTAGCGGCCAAGGCCACACGACTAGTTTCAGGTACAAAAGGAGAGCCTTCGATTCGGTACACCAATAAGCCAACGGAGACACGCCCAGGCGGAAGCCGGCCGTACCAGAGCGAGGGCCACTTTGATTGAGCGCAAAGAGCAGCGTCCAGCCGAGGGCGAGCCCGACGTACAACGGCCACGACTGCCGCAAGGCCTGCCGCAGGGAGCCGGCGACGAACGCCCGCTCGAACAACAGCACGACCACCGGCGCCGTGACCATCACCTCCTTGCTGGCCATGCCCGCCAGGCACGCCGTGGTGGCGAAGAGCAACCAGCCGACGCGCGCCGGTTCGTCGCCGGCCGTCCAGTAGCGCAAGGCGCCGTAGAGCGTCAGCAGGTAGAACAGCCCCACCATG
>DASZWQ010000195.1 GCA_035546535.1 Pirellulales bacterium
CAGGCCACCGCTTGATCATTCACGGCATCTGCGCCGATTGCAGCCGGACAAAGCGACCGACGCGCCGGCTGGATTTGATCTAGCAGAAGACTGCCACAGAGCACACAGAGATCACCGAGGAGAGATTCCTTGGGTGGCACGGGCAACTCGCTTGCCCGTGCGCCGCGGGTGCCTAGGTCTTCTTCACGGATAAACAAAGCATCCCCGAGTCCTTCTCTCTGTGTGCTCTGTGCCCTCTGTGGCAAATACGTCTCGCGAACTGCCCTACACCCGCACGCTCCCCTTGGTGGCTATCGCGGCGGCATAGCGCGTGCGGATCGGCGCGACGACTTCGGCGATGAACTCGTCGACCTGCTCGGGCGCGCGGCCCACGAAATTCGCCGGATCGAGCGCGGCGTCGAGGTTCGCGCCTTTGAAGGCGGCGTCACCGCGCAGCCGCTCCATGAGATCGTTTGGTTTGCCCTGCTGCTTGACGACCGCCGCGGCTGCCTGGCTGTGCTGACGGATGCGCTCGTGCAGCTCTTGCCGGTCGCCGCCGGCGCTGGTGGCGGCCATCAAGATGTTTTCCGTGGCCATGAACGGCAGCTCTTCGCCCAGATGCCTGGCGATCACCTGCGGGTAGACCTCGAAGCCCGATGCCACGTTCTCATACAAAATCAAAATCGCGTCGGCCGCCAAAAACGCTTGCGGCAGTGTCAATCGCCGATTGGCGCTATCGTCGAGCGTGCGTTCCAACCATTGCGTGGCCGCCGTTTCGGCGCCGCTCGATTCCAAGCTGATCACGAACCGCGATAGTCCACAGATCCGCTCCGAGCGCATGGGGTTGCGCTTGTAGGCCATGGCCGACGAACCGATCTGATCCTTCTCGAACGGCTCTTCCAATTCTTTGCGGCTTTGCAGCAGGCGCCAGTCAGTGGCCGCTTTTTGGGCGCTTTGCGCGATGCCCGACAGCGTGGCCAGCACCTGGGCGTCGACCTTGCGCGAATAGGTCTGCCCGGTCACGGCGTAGCTGGACTTAAAGCCCAGCCGCGCGGCGATCCGCCGATCGAGCTCCTTCACCTTCTCGTGGTCGCCGCCAAAGAGCTCCAGGAAGCTGGCCTGCGTGCCGGTGGTCCCTTTGGCGCCGCGTGCCTGCAGTGTCGCCAGGCGATGCTCGATCTCGGCCAGGTCCTGAACCAGGTCGTACGCCCACAGGCAGGCCCGCTTGCCGATCGTCGTCGGCTGGGCCGGCTGAAAATGGGTAAAGCCCAGGCAGGCCAGGTCGCGCGTCCGCGCGGCGAACGTCGCCAGCCGGTCGATCGCCGCCACCACGCGCGACCGCACCAGCTCGAGCGATTCGCGCAGCAAGATCAGGTCCGTGTTATCCGTGACGTAGCAACTCGTCGCGCCCAAGTGGATGATGCCGCGCGCCTCGGGGCAATCGTCGCCGTAGGCGTGTACGTGCGCCATCACGTCATGCCGCAGCTTCCGCTCGTACTTCTCGGCTGCGGCGAAATCGATCGTATCGACGTGGGCCTCGAGCGCCGCAATCTGCGCCGCCGTGATCGGCAAGCCCAGCCGGGCTTCCTCCTCGGCCAGCACGACCCACAGCTCGCGCCAGGTGCGGAACTTCTTCTGCGGACTCCACAGCCGCGACATCTCGGCCGAGGCGTAACGAGCGATAAGCGGGTTGTCGTACTGATCTAAAGACATGGCGGAATTAGTGGGCAGTAGGCAGTAGGCAGTAGGCAGTAGGCAGTAGGCAGTAGGCAGTAAAAAAGAGAGTGGCCGGCGGCGCGTGGTTCACGCGTATCGCTTGGAGACCTCGTCCGCGGCCGCATTTCGAAGGGAATTCTACCCGCTCGGCGACCCGCATTATGCGGGATCGACGGCCGGACCGCAAAAGGGGGCGACCGTCGGCGCGGCGGCTTAAGGCCGAGATTCTTTGGGAGCGGCACGGCCCGCTTGGTAGAATTCGGGGATGTGGAAGACACTCGCATGGTTGGCGGTATTCGCGTCGATCTGGGTGGGTTCGATCAAATTGCCCGTGATGTGGACCGCGAGCGAACCTGCACCCGGTATCAATCGATTCGGGCAACAGGAGCGACAAACGAAAGTGGTTCCAATGGCCGCCACGCGGCCGTCCCCCCTGCAAATAGCAGGGCGTGGAATCGGCGGGTCGATTGCCGCCATATTCGCGTGGGCCTCGTACAAAGCGATCAGTCGCGAGCGACACGAGCGCGGCAAAAAGAGACGGCACGGCGAAGCTAGCCACACATGATCCACGACCGCCATGATAATTTCGACGATCAACGTCCACACCGCAGCAGAAGCGAGCCATGGGCTCACTAGAAATCGCCATTGTCGCCACGGTCGTGCTGCTGCTGTTGGGTTCAAGGGTGCCGCCGTTTTTCGATTCGTTTCGTTGCGTCATCTGCGGGCGGAGTTCGCCAAATCTGTGGCGTTGCCCCCATTGCGGCCGCAGTAAAGCTCCGCCAATCCAACATGAGCGAGCTTCATGACAGACGAGGAGCAAGCGGCTGGCGACGATTGCGATAGAATCAGGGCATGAAGGTTTCTTCAAGGGCCGTCAGCCCATTGTTCATGACGTTGGCCGCCCCCATCTGGGTATTTGTTGTTTTCGAGATTGGCTCGCTCCCGGGAGCCCATTAGCGGCGCTACGTCACCACGCTTTTCGTGCTTGTCATAATCGCGTTCGCCATCTATCACCTTCTTCGAGGCTATAAGAATGCGGTTCCAATCGCGTCGCTGCTTGCACCCGTAATAAGCTTCGCAATGTGGCTCGCGCTCGACCGCCTGACTCCGTATCTCGGATTTCTGACGAAATGATCCGCGATCAACAATATCCGGATTCCTTAGTTCGAGTTTCGCAGTTTAGGCCGCCAGAGCGGCCGTGTTTTCCAGGAGGTCGAGGACTTTTCGGCTACCTTGGCCGCCGAGTCCCCATGAGGAAACTTGTTCGCGGAGGCTGCATCGTCGCAAGGTGCCCAGCAT
>DASZWQ010000196.1 GCA_035546535.1 Pirellulales bacterium
GCGAAATATGCGAACTGGTCCCGGTAGATTCGGGTCCAGTTGGACAGTGATGTTTCATCGATATCGAGAACGATGGCGGGTTGGGTCACCTGTGGCGCCCGCTGCGCGACCCATTCTTTGGCCTCATGCAACACCGCGGCGATGTCTGCCTCGTATCGCGTACAGCGGTAGTAGAGCACCCCGCGCTTGATCAAATCGAGATTGGGCGGTGCGGAAAAATCGTTCGGCGGCACCGAAGGAAGCGGATTGCAGCCATCCGGGACTTGCGCCGACGCCGCACCGGCCGCGAGAAAGCCGCAGAAGACGAGCGCGCAAGCCCGAATCAGAACGCCGCGGATGCCGTATGGCCGTCCGCCAGTCACTGATTTTCTCCGCTTGTCGCCCTTCGACAGATGTCCTCACATTCGAACCGGGGCAGATTGGCGGCGTAAACAATTTGCATGGTTTCCCCAGGCCCATCAAAGAAAGCTGCACGTGTGCCGCTTCGAATCTGAAGAGAGAACGCACCTTATCATCGGGCACTGAAGACAGGAACCGCACGCACACCCGCGTACAGCCATCCGGGGGACCATTCAACTTCGCAAAATCGAACATATATGTACAAACACAGCTCCAAATTAGCTCGCCGCAAAAGGAGATGACATGGCACTGACACCCGATGTGGCACGCGCCCGCGCCGAAGCAAATCACAAGAAGGAAGAACGCGCCAAGGAAGGCGCAAAGGCGATGATGGAATATCAGGCCAGCAGACGCCAGATTCGCGAGAGGACTGCGAAGCTCCGGGCACTGCGGTTGGCCAAAGAGGCGGCCGAGGCAAAGAGTGGAGCCGGATCGCCTTGAAACGAACACATCGGCGGCGTATATAACGGGTTGCGGCCTGAATCGGGCCGGCGGCGAGCCGCGTGTACGGGATCCGTTTTCGGCTTCTGGCTCGCTCTTTTCCATTTTCACTGGCAGCCCAGATCGCGCGGGATGTCTTATTCAACCCGCAAATCGGCTCGCGCATAGCGCGCAGGGCCGCGCAAGCGCGTACCCAAGAAAGATTCTGCATTGACCTCCTTTGACGACTTTATGCTTAACGCGGCGATCACACGCGCCCTCGCCGAGGAAAAGTACCTCACTCCCACTCCGATCCAGGCTCAGACCATTCCGACCGTCATGTCGGGCCGCGATGTGATCGGAATTGCCCAAACCGGAACCGGCAAGACCGCGGCCTTCGCACTGCCCATACTGCACCGCCTTGCGGCCACCCAGCGCCCGTCAGAGCGAAAGAGCTGTCGCATCCTGGTGCTCAGCCCGACGCGCGAGCTGTCCGGCCAGATCCTCGACAGCTTTCGCACCTATGGCCGCCACCTGCGGCTCAGAGCGACGCTGGCGATCGGCGGCGTATCGATGGGCAGCCAAGTTCGCGCCCTGCTCAGCGGCGTAGACGTTCTCGTCGCGACGCCGGGCCGGTTGCTCGATCTCGTCAGGAGCAATGCGCTGCGATTGGACGGAGTCGAATGCGTCGTCCTCGACGAGGCCGACCGTATGCTCGACATGGGCTTCATTCATGACATCCGTAAGATCGTCGCCAAGCTTCCGGTTGCGCGTCAGACGCTGATGTTCTCCGCGACCATGCCCCGCGCCATCGCCGAACTCGCCGGGCAGATGTTGCGCGATCCGGTCAAAGTCGCAGTAGCGCCGGCCGCGTCGACGGTTGAACGCGTCGAGCAGCGCATTATTCGCGTCGATCGCTCGTCAAAAGCCGCAATACTGATCGACGTGCTACGGCGGGAGCCGATCGATCGAGCCCTGATCTTCACGCGGACAAAGCACGGCGCCGATAAAGTCGTGCGAAATTTGGTCCGGGCCGGCATCGGCGCCGAAGCGATCCACGGCAACAAATCGCAAAATCAGCGCGAGCGCGCGCTCGCAGCCTTTCGCAAGGGCGATGTCAGAACACTCGTTGCCACTGATATCGCGGCGCGCGGCATCGACGTCGATGGCGTCAGCCACGTCGTAAATTTTGATCTGCCGAACGTGCCGGAGACCTATGTGCATCGTATCGGCCGCACGGCGCGTGCCGGCGCCGAAGGAATTGCGATTTCGCTGTGCGATAGCGAGGAGGTGGCGTTCCTGCGCGACATCGAAAAGCTTATTCGCATGACAATCCCGGCGACCGGCGAGCGGCTCGATCGGGCGCACGTGGAGCAACCTCGCACGGCCGGCGCCGCGACCAGGCCGTCCGGCTCTGCCAGGCAGCGGCCGGGCAAACGCAAGGGTCCGGCACGGCGGCAAGACCGCCGTGCCGAGCCCAGCAGGTCCCAAGCACCGTCCCATCATTCAAATCAGGACCGACCAGACGAAGCGCCGAGCGGTATCGAATCGATTGCCTTCATGCAGGGTAAAGCCAGGCCGGAACGCAATCGCGCACCGCGCGCGCAACGTTGGGCCGGTCATTCACAAGGAACCTAAACGTGCCCAAGGAAGAATTATTGCAGTTCGAGGGGCTCGTAACCGAGATATTGCCGGACGCGCGCTACCGCATTCAGCTCGATAACGGCCATCTGCTCGTCGCCTATACGGCGGGCCGAATGAAAAAGAATCGGATCAAAACCCTGGCGGGAGATCGTGTCACGGTGGAACTATCACCCTACGATTTGGAAAAAGGGCGATTGATCTTCCGCCACAAGGACGAACGGGCGGCGACTGCGGCGCGCCCGCCGCAGCGCAACCAGTTTCGGCGGCGGTGAGCTATGGCTGATGAATCCCCTACCGACCAAGTGTTGGCGCCAACCCGCGCCGACGCCATGCGGATTTTTATCTTTAAATCCGAAACAAACTCCACCTTGGGAGCGTTTACCAGCGATCTGGCCGGCCTCCGATTACCGAGCCAGTTCAAACCTTGGCGCGCCGTAGGCGCCATCGCGCCCGATCGGAATCCGCCGTACAAATTGTCGCGCGATGTGATCGAGGCCGCGATCTCTGCTCGAGGCTATCAGCTTTTTCGCCTCAGCAAAAAGGATTGAACCGCCTGTCTCATCGGGTGGCTCATGCATCAATACGCAAGGACTTTGGATATGGCCAGCAAGCCGGGCACCAGGCCCAAGAACGAATTCGTATTTTTCGACGTGGTTTATGAAGACGGCTCACAGCGCTCAAATAGACGGGTGCCGGCCGAGCTGCTCGGCGGCCCAGCTAAAGACGAAGCCGCGCGGGGTTTCATCATCGAACAGGATCGAGAAATCGCCGAAAAATCAGGACGCTCACCGTTGGCCATAAAAAGCATTCGTCGGGCTGGAGCGCGAATTAAATAGCCGCCAAGCCATCGGGAATTCGGCCGAAGTCGGTCTCGCTGCGGTGGTCTGCGGATGTGGCCAAAGTTCCATCGCTTTCCGCTCCGCCGACCTTGCAGGTTAAGCATAGAAGAGACAATGCTTGAGCACCGTTGGGACACGCCACTTCATGCATGGTGCTTGCCGATAGCGTCGCGCTCGGAGTCCTGAAAACACTCCCGCCATTAGGCCGCTACGCGTTTTTGTGCTAGCTTTTGGTCAGATCACGGTCAATCGTCCCACTATGACGACGTCTTCAATGGAGTGGCCCGTGCAGGATCACAAATTCGCAATTGGCCAATCGGTGAACCTTACCTCGGGCCCGTTCGGTCGCGGCGGGACAAATGGCATCTACACGGTGACACAGCTCATGCCGTATGAAGGCGACGATTTCCAATACCGGATAAAGAACGCCAATGAACCGCACGAGCGGGTCGCCAAAGAAAGTCAATTGAGTCTCGTGGAGTAACCGTGGGATCGACTGGTTCAAATTACAGTTGAAGATGCGTTCATGACGTTCAATTACCGTTCGCCAGCAGAGTTGTTCATGGCGAATAGCAAGCGCGGTCCGCGGAAGCGGCTAAATTATCGCCGGTTTGCGACAGCAGCCGAGGCTATCCAGTTCGCGGTCGAAGATTTTCCAGCCGTGCGCACACTGGGCGCCTGGATGCAGGTCGCGGACGAACGTTTTGACTTCAACGATATTCACCGGCTGTACGAGGGAGAGCATTACCCTCTGGCACGCCGCGCAAGGTGAAGCCTTTTATTTTCGCCCGAATCTCGACGAGCCCAGCACGCGACTCGTGCAGCGCCGTCAAAGCCGCTGAGTGAAGCACCCTCTATCGAAGAGGCGTAAAGTTGGTCAGCGGCAGACGTCCACCGTGTGGCCGTTTTTGCCATCACGGTCGCATTGTTCCTACCGAATGATTGCAGGATGAACGTGGGGCGGCTTTGCCGCTTTGTGCCCACGCGTACGGCCCGAGCGACCGTTTATCTTTTGCGCCCCGGACCCGGATATTGTGGCTGTGGCTTTTGGGGCATTGTGCCTCGAGACACAGAGGCACAAGCGCTGCTGCCTCGGTCGCTGTTTCGTTTCACCGCACGTTATAGAAAGCACGATGAGACAGGCGAGCGAGTGTCACCATGGTGCGGAGAGGACGGGTCCCTCAATTGAACAGCGAGCCCCGTGGTCCCCACGGGGCTTCGGTAAGCTCGGCACATTTCGCTTGGGCGAAATCGTTACCTGACCTTGAGGTTGACCGCGGATTCCTTCCCGCGATTGCTCTCGATCTCGTATTCGACGGTCTGCCCCTCATTGAGCGAACTAAGGCCGGCCCGTTCTACGGCCGAGATGTGAACGAACACGTCCTTGCCGCCGCCGCCGGAAGGCTGAATGAAACCGTAGCCCTTTGTCGGATTGAACCACTTCACAGTACCTGATGGCATTTTCGCGTCTCCATAACGATGGCCCAGAATAGGGCCGATGCCAAAGTGAAACAAGCACCTTAACGGCCCACCAGCCTAAGCCTGTGGCCGGGCGAGGTCAGGGTCGCCCAGATCCCAGAACAAGCCCGCCATCAGGCCGAGGCCCTCCCGCGCGATCGGCGCCAACATGTGCTCGTCGGGCGCGTGCTGTGAACAGCCAGGATAAGAGTGCGGAATCCAGATGGTTTTGAGGTTGAGCACATCGCCGAAAATATCGCTGGGCAGCGAGCCGCCAAAGTTCGGCAACACGGTCGGCGCGCGGCCGGCGGTACGGGTCAGCGACTTTTTAGTCCAATCCACCCACGGATCGGCCGGGTCGAGACGGCTGGCGTTAAAAAAGCTGCCTCGGCCGAGCCGCGCGTCGACCTGATGAAAGCCGTGGCGGTCGAGGTGCCGCCGCAGCGCCGGAATGATGTCGTCGACCTTCGTGCCGACCACATATTTGAGCTGGCAGTGCGCCCGCGCCGAGCCCGGAATAGCGTTGACCGGGCCCTCGGGCGTGCCCGCCGTGAAGGCCTGGATCTCGAAACTGTTCCAGGCAAATACCCG
>DASZWQ010000197.1 GCA_035546535.1 Pirellulales bacterium
AGAATTCGCGACCTACATCTTGCCGAACTTGGCCACCAGGTCGACGGTGCGGCTGCTGTAGCCCCACTCGTTGTCATACCAGCTGAGTACCTTCAGCATGTTGCCGCCGATTACTTGCGTGAAGTCCGCGGCAAAGATGGAACTGTGCGGATTGCCGATGATGTCCGACGAGACAATCGGATCTTCCGTGTATTCCAGGATGCCCTTCAGCGAGCTTTCCGCGGCATCTTTCATGGCGGCTTTGACCTCGGCCTCGGTGACGGGCTTGGCCATGATGGCGGTCAAATCGACGACGCTGCCGGTCGAGACCGGCACCCGCATGGCAATGCCCGTCAGCTTGCCCTTGAGCTCGGGAATCACGAGGCCCACGGCGCTCGCCGCACCGGTCGACGTCGGAATAATGTTCTGCGCCGCGGCGCGGGCCCGGTACGGGTCGCTGTGCGGCAAGTCCTGCACGTTCTGATCGTTCGTGTAGGCATGGACTGTGGTCATCAACCCCTTTTCGATGCCCCACTTGTCGTTCAGCACCTTGGCGATGGGCGCGAGGCAGTTCGTCGTGCAGCTGGCGTTCGAAACGCACCTCATGGCCGGCGTCAATTTGTCGTCGTTCACGCCCAACACGCAGGTCAGGTCGGCGCCGTCTTTGGCCGGGGCGCTCAAGATCACCTTCTTCGCGCCGGCCTCGAGGTGCGTGTCGTAGCCCGGCTTCCCGCCCGCCGCGCGGCCGGTGAAGATTCCGGTGCTTTCGATCACGACGTCGATTTTTTCCTTGCCCCAGGGGAGCTTGGCCGGATCGCGCTCGGCGAGGGCGTGAATCCGCTTGCCGTCGACCGTGATCGACGTGTCGTCGTGCTGGACTTTGCCCGGGTAGCGGCGATGCGTGCTGTCGTATTTCAGCAGCGTGGCGAGCATCTTGTTGCTCGTCAGGTCGTTGATCGCCACGACCTCGAAGTCGTTGGGTCGCGACATCATGATGCGAAAGACGAGCCGCCCGATACGACCAAAACCGTTAATTGCCACGCGGATTGCCACAGCGAAATCTCCTTTTCCGAAATACAAACCCACCGGCCGACGGATGAACCTTCGGCAGCGGAACGAGTGCCACAACGGGCAATTTGGCGGGCGTCGATGAAGTATCGAATTATAGGAATTCGGGCGTACCTGTACAACGGGCCGCGTGCGTTGGCATTGCCTAAGGGCTGACGTGCGGGGAACCGGCTCGACGTGCTATGCTTGGGCCGTGAATACGGTTTCGATCTCGCGAGGAGGTGCGTGATGCCTGCCCGCCAACGCGTGGTGATCATTGGTGGCGGGTTTGGGGGCCTGAAGGCTGCGCAGGCCCTGGCGCGCGAGCCGGTCGACGTCACGCTCATCGACCGGCGGAATTTTCATCTCTTCCAGCCGCTCTTGTACCAGGTGGCCACGGGCGGCTTGTCGCCGGCCAACATCGCGGCGCCGCTGCGGGCGATTCTCAAGTCGCGCGACAATACACAAGTGCTGCTCGCCGAAGTGAAGCACATCGACACCGCGCGGCGCGAGGTCATCTTGCGTGAAGAGACACTTCCCTACGACATCCTCGTGGTGGCGACCGGTTCGACTCACTCCTATTTCGGCCATCCTGAATGGGAACAATGGGCACCGAGCCTGAAGACGATCGAAGACGCCACCGAGATTCGCCGCCGCATCCTGTCGGCCTTCGAAGCTGCCGAGCGCGAGCCCGACCCTGCACGGCAGCAGGCCTTGCTGACATTTGTGATCGTCGGCGGCGGACCAACCGGCGTCGAGCTGGCAGGCGCTGTCGCCGAATTGGCGCGCTGGACGCTACGCCAGAACTTTCGCCATTTCGATCCCGCGAGCGCGAAGATCATCCTGGTCGAAGGGGCCGATCGCGTGCTGACAACGTATGCCCCGTCGCTGTCGGCAAAGGCCGCCCGATCGCTCGAGAACCTGGGCGTCACCGTGCGCACAGGCGGCATGGTGACCAATGTTGCGGAGCATGCCGTCACGGTTCGCTTCGGCAACGACGAGCAATCGTTCGCGGCACGCACCGTCCTGTGGGCCGCTGGAGTCACGGCGTCGCCCTTGGGAAAGATCGTCGCCGATGGAACGGGCGCCAAAGTCGATCGCGGCGGGCGCCTGATCGTCGAGCCCGATTTGTCACTTGCGGGCCACCCGGAGATCTTCGTGATTGGCGATCTGGCCAACTTCAGCCACCAGACCGGCGAACCATTGCCGGGCTTGGCGCCCGTGGCGATGCAGCAAGGGACCTACATCGCGAAAGCGCTGCGCCGTCGTGCGGCGGGAAAAGCGGTCAAGCCGTTTCGTTACTTCGATCGCGGCGTGATGGCCACGATTGGTCGTGCCAAGGCTGTGGCCGACGTGCGCGGCGTTCGCTTCTCGGGCCTGCTGGCATGGCTCGGGTGGCTGTTCATCCACCTGATGTTCATCATCCAGTTCCAAAGCCGCGTGCTCATTCTCATCCAATGGGCCTGGAACTACACGACGCGTAATGCCCCCGCTCGCTTGATCACCGGGCGCGAGCCTTTTACACTCGTCGGGCGCGAAGAGAGTCCGCCGGAAAAGTAGCCGAACTCGGCAAAATCGCAGCTGGGTGGTGCGGCGGTAGCCTTCCGGGCTACTGATTTTTCGGTAGCGCCGCGCCGGGCACTTGCACGCCACCACCGGCCATGCCGCCATTCATCCCCTGGGTAAGCACGCGTTGCATGGCAGCTTGCTCCGACGGATCGAGTTGTCCATTGCCATTCGTGTCGAAGCGCTGCAGTTGCTGAGCCATCACAAGGTTGGGCCCCCCGGCTTGCATTTGCGCCATGCCCAGCTTCATGGCCTGTAGCTCTTGCGGGTCGAGCTGGCCATTGCCGTTGGCGTCGAACTGCCGCATCAGCATGTACATGCCTTGGTTGTTCGATAAGCCGCCACCGCGGCGTCCGCGCATGTTCTGCTGTGACATGTTTTGCATCTGCTGCATCTGTTGTTGCAACAGCTTTTCCTCGGCATCAGCGTCGGCCTGCGCCTTGGCAGCTTTCGCAGCGCGATCCTCCTTCTTCCGTCGCGCAGCGTCGGCCTTTTTTGCCTTGACGGCAGCTCGCTTGTCGGCGGCGGCCTTTGCCTTGCCGGCCTTTGTGGCGGCGGCGTCATCCGCCAGATCGGCGAACTCATCTTGCCGGTCGGCGACGTCCTTGGCGGCATTATCCCTCACAGCTTTGCTCTTCCCGGCGTCATCTTTCGCGGCGGTGCCTTGCGCAGGCTTCTTCGTTTTGTCGGCGGCGCTTATCATCGCCGGATCAGTCATAAAGCTGATCATGCTCGTGAGCACTGCTACCGTCGTCCATCGCGCCAGGTTTGACATGAGGATGTCTCCACACTTCGTCGCCGACCGCTGTAAACCCAAGCTGCCAAGAGGCGGCTTGGACGTCACCAACCTAGTTTAATCGCCCCAGGCAAGGCTGGAAACGGTCTGGAGGGGCTTCCGTTCTATAAAACCCCTGAAACTCTTCGCAGTTACGTGTTTTGCGGGACTTCTTTGGAGTCTCAGGCTCGCGACAAGATGTCCTAACGGTACGCCAGCCTGGGCGAAACTTTCCGCGGCCGACTCACGCTCCCAGGAGCAACTCCAAATAACTGCGCCGCTCGGGGGCCTGCAGCCTTAGCCGCTTGGCCAGGCTGCCAAGAGCCGCGCGGGCGGCTGGTAGCATGGCTTCGTCGGCCGTTAGCTCGATCTCGCAGAACTGTCCGACCCCTTCGACGTCGTCGAGCGCTACTTCGCTCGCCCATCCCTCCCAATCGAAATGGGCCGTTCGCCGCCGTTTGCGGACCGTGGCCACTTCGCGAAAACCGAGAGCCGCGAGCAATTCGGCAAATTGGTGCGCTCCTTCGTCGCCGGACGGGATCGCTAGTTCGATCTCGCGGCGGGTCTTGGTCGTGGCGTCAATCTTCGGCCCTTTGTAGGTCACGAAGTTCTTCTCACCGACAGAACGGATCCGCAATGCCTCGTCGGTCTTTGCAAAATCGCGCCCCGGATGATTGAAATACCGATCGGCCTGCGTCACCGCGGCGCCTACGATCGCGCCCAAATCCGCAAGCCGCGCTTCGCATGCCGCCACATCGGAAAGCGGGAACTTTTGCTCGACTTCGTAATTCATGCTAGCTTAGCAGGCGAGATGCCGCTCCTCGATAGTTTCGTCGTGCTCAAGACAGCTCCGGTCGGGCGCGCCTGAGACTGCCCGCTCTTCTACGTCTTGCGCGCCAGACAAGCGGTCCAGCCCGCGGGAAATTTGAACGCTGCGTAATGATTTAACTTGCCCGCCCGGAACCCTGCCTGCTCTAGCTGCTTCAGGACGATTGCCGGCGCGATCAGTTGCAGCTCATGCACCTCGTGGTCGCGACGATACGTCGCACCGCGGCGACGAAATGTTGTGATCGTGCGTGTAAGCCGTCGCCGCAAAGGATCTTCCGCGGCCTCGTAGAGACACGTCCAATCGCCTGTCTCGGTAAATCCCCGCGTCACTTTCGCCGGGCCGGCGCGACCGGGCCCAGCCACATCGAACAGGAAGAGTCCGGCCGGCGTCAGGGCGTCGTACACGCGACGAAAAAAAGCCGACAATCGCCGCTCGGAATTCTTGACATCGAATAGATAGTTGAAGACCTCGCCGATCGCTACCACAGCCACGGCTCGCGGCAACCGCGCGCCGAGGAACGAGCGGGCGTGGAATTTCCCTTTCGGAACGCGCTTTCGGGCGAGCGCCACCATTGCAGTCGAAATGTCGAAGCCGACGACATCAAATCCGGCTTGTGCGACCTTTTCGGATAGAATTCCACTTCCACAACCGAGTTCCACCACCGTGCCGGCCGTGACCTTCGCGCGGTCGAGCTGCCCGAGCAACTCATCGGCCGCTGAGTGGGCCAGGCCGCCAAAGCCGGCATCGTGGATAAACGCCAGATCGGCGCGATAGGCGTCACGAGCGATCACGTGTTCTCTCACCTCGACGTTGTTGATCACATCGGCATCGAGCTTGCCGCGATACAAGTACGAGAATCTGTGTTATCGCGCGGCTTTCAAACGCCGAACGAACTCGGCCGCCGCCTGCACCGGATCGGCGGCGGCAACAACGGCTCCGCTCACGGCAACCCGCGAGAATCCGGCCTGCAACACTTCGTCGAGGTTCGTCAGGTCAACACCGCCGATGGCAAACGCCGGCAAGCGAATTCTCGACGCCACATCGCGAAGCAACTCTACACCAGTGAAAGCTTCGAATTGCTTGGTTTTCGAGGGAAAAGTCGGTCCAACGCCGATATAGTCGGCTCCCTCGAACACCGCCTGGTGGGCTTGGGCGAGCGAATGCGTCGAGCGCCCGATTAGCGCCCGAGGTCCGAGGATGGCCCGCGCGGCCGAGATCGACAGATCGTCCTGGCCGAGATGTACGCCATCGGCGTGCGCGGCTGCGGCAATATCCGCGCGGTCATTGATGATGGCAAGAGTGCCACGGGCCCTGGTACGCGCCTGCAAAAAGACGGCCCAGGCGAGCAGTTCCCGATCCGTGAGTTTCTTGTCGCGCAACTGAATCATGCCCACACCAGCCGCGACTAGCTTGTCGACGAGTTCCGTGAATGCCAGTAAATTACCGCGGCAGCCGTCGATAAGCACGCACAGCCGTACCGCTTCGAGCCGCTGGGCGATCGATTGCGCTGCGTCAACCGCCTGTTCCAGCGTGTACGCGCGATAGCGAAGGCGCTCGAATATCGCGGCCGTGTCTGGTTCAGTAACCTTCGCGTATTCTTCCAGGCTGCGCAATGCCTCCTGCAGCCGTTTCCAGTTCGCCGTTAGCACGGCTGCGAGATCCGCCCGCTCAAATTCGGTATCGGTGGCGATCGTGATGCCGACGTCGCGGAGCGTGTCGCGGGAGGCCAACATGTCACCGTGCGCAAATGGCTGGAGCGCTCGCGCCAGCTCGTGCCGCAGGTGCTTGAGCTCGCTCGTCAGGTCTCGATGGTCGAGAACCAAACGCACGAAATCCTCGACGACGCGCAAGCCCTCGCGGGCTCGGTTGGCCGCCGCGTCGATCACACGCAGCAAACGGGCGTCCAAGTGTGGAGCGTGTGTTGTTTCGGTAATCCTTCTCCCCTCACCGGAAGAGGGTTGGATCGAGGGAGTCTCCCCATCGTCGGAGATTTGTTCACTGGCAACTGCACCGCCACGAGCCGCAGCCAGCACCTCGGCCGCGACTTCTTCCACGGCTTCTGTGGCGGCGTCACGAATCTCGGGACCGGCGTCGAGCGCGACCGGTCCCGGCTCATGCCCATAGAGGTCGTGGATCTGCTTTTCGAGCTCGTCGGCGCGGAGGCCGTGCTCGGCGAGCCAATCGGCGGTCTCTCCCGGGGCCGCTACGAGTCCGAGCAGCAAATGCTCGGTCGCCAGCGCCAAGGGGCGCGGATAGGCCCAGAGTCGATCGACGGCCGCATTGATGGCCGCGGCCACGGCGGGAGAAAAATCACGCCGCGCGCCATTGGCGCTTGGCTGCAGGCTGGGCCAACGCTCTTTAACTTGTGCCTGGCCCACGCCGCGCGTTAGCAGCATCTGCGCGGCGCGGCATTCTTCCTCGGCCAGGAGGCCCAGAAGCAGCTCGGGCGCATCCAATTCGCCACGATCGGCGCGACTGCTCCAGCCGGCAGCTTCGGCAAGCGCTCGTTCGGCGGCGGCGGTAAACGACCAGGTCATAGGCGGACTAGATTGGCAAATCGCGAGGCAGACCGCAAATCGTTTCTCTCTCTCGAATTATCGCTCCTAACCGGTGCGGAGGGAGCGGCGCGTTGCCGGATTTCAGCGGCCTCGCCCTCGCCGGATGCGGAACCGCCCTAACCCCAAGCCGGCCCTTTAGTTGCCTTGCTCCAATAACCACTACGAGATACAATTCCGCGGCGAATGCAACCGGGTAGAAAAGGAGTTCTCACCCATGCGCGGCCTGCGATGGGCTATCTATTTGTGGCCCGGATTAGCCGACCTGTGGTGGCACGGGGCGTGGTCGGGACTGGCGCTGGCTAGTTCCTATGCCGTGCTGACCGGTTTGTTGCTGGCGGCAACCCTGGTTTGGAACGAGCTATTGGGCCCGAACGTGGGCAGTTCGCTCTGGGGGGCTTACGCCGCCGCGTGGCTGGCACTTTTGTTTGTTTCGTTGCGAACCTCACCGCGAGCCAAGGAAGCGCAACTCGCCGGTGCCCGCGACTTGTTTCCCGCAGCCTTGGCGGAATACTTAAGGGGGAACTGGCTCGAAGCCGAGTTGCTTGCGCGCAAGCAGATCGCCGCCTTTCCATCGGACGTCGAATCAACGGTCCTGCTGGCAGCCGCCCTGCGACACAATAACCGCTTCGACGAAGCCTACGAAACGCTCGATGTGGCGGCTCTGTGGGAGCGGGCCGAGAGCTGGAAGCTGGAGATCGACAGCCAATACCGGCGGCTCACGG
Source organism: Pirellulales bacterium (assembly GCA_035546535.1). Lineage (NCBI taxonomy): Bacteria > Pseudomonadati > Planctomycetota > Planctomycetia > Pirellulales > Pirellulales bacterium. The sequence continues at coordinate 7,477 of DASZWQ010000197.1, forward strand.
AAAAGCAGAGCCGTCTGGCCTTAGAAGCAGCGCCTGCCAAATCCCTTGCGGCATCGGCGAAAACCGAAACGGAACACAAAGTGCAAGAGTCTGAGGAATCAGCAAAAACCCTGCCAGAATGGCGCCAAGCCGCCTGAAACGGCAGGGGCCTTTCGAGGATCAAGAAAAAAGCAAGAATCAGATAGGTAACAAGCAAGTCCGGATCGAACGAACTGAGGGAGTCGACCACCGTCCCTGGCACCGTGCAACGCAAGTAGCTGCCGCGCAAACGGGACGAAACTCGGAGAGAGCGCATGTACGAACGATTTACCGACCGCGCGCGAAAGGTCATGCAACTGGCGAACCAGGAAGCGCAGCGGTTCAACCACGAATACATCGGCACCGAACACGTGCTGCTCGGCCTGATCAAGGAAGGCAGTGGCGTCGCGGCCAACGTGCTCAAGAACCTCGACGTTGACCTGCGCAAGATCCGCCTCGAAGTCGAAAAGCTCGTACAGAGCGGACCGGACATGGTCACGATGGGCAAGCTGCCCCAGACCCCGCGCGCTAAGAAGGTCATCGAGTACTCGATGGAAGAGGCGCGCAACCTCAACCACAACTACGTCGGCACAGAACACATCCTACTGGGCCTGTTGCGCGAGCAAGAAGGCGTGGCCGCCCAAGTCTTGATGAACCTCGGCCTGAAGCTCGAGGAAGTACGCGAAGAAGTTCTGAACCTCTTGGGCCACGGCATCGAGGGGAGCGAAGGCGGCGAGCGCAATCCGGCCGGTGGCGGCAGCTCGTCGGAGTCGACCAAGAGCAACAAGTCGAAGACTCCCGCGCTCGACAGCTTCGGCCGTGACCTCACTGAGCTCGCCCGGCAAGGCAAGCTCGACCCGGTGATCGGCCGCGAGAAAGAGATTGAGCGCGCGATCCAGATTCTCAGCCGCCGCACGAAGAACAATCCCGTGTTGTTGGGCGAGGCCGGCGTCGGCAAGACGGCCATCGTCGAAGGGTTCGCGCAGCGCGTTGTCGACGGCAACGTGCCCGAACTGCTGTGCGACCGGCGGATCGTGGTCTTGGACCTCGCCATGATGGTGGCCGGTACCAAATACCGCGGCCAGTTCGAAGAGCGTATCAAGGCGGTGATGAACGAAGTCCGACGCGCGAAGAACACGATTCTGTTCATCGACGAGTTGCACACGCTGGTCGGCGCGGGCGGAGCCGAAGGGGCGATCGACGCCTCGAACGTGCTCAAGCCGGCCCTGGCCCGCGGCGAGATCCAGTGCATCGGGGCCACGACGCTCGACGAGTACCGCAAGTACATCGAGAAGGATCAGGCCCTGGACCGGCGATTCCAGATGATCACGGTCGATCCTTCGACCAAGCCGGAAACGGTCGAGATCCTGAAAGGACTTCGCGATCGCTACGAGGCGCATCATCGCGTGCAAATCACCGACGATGCCTTGGTGGCCGCCGTGGAGCTGTCGAGCCGGTACATCACGGCCCGCTGCTTGCCGGATAAGGCGATCGACGTCATCGACGAGGCGGGGGCCCGGGTGCGCCTGAAGGCCATGACGCGTCCGCCCGACTTGAAGGAGATCGACGAAGAGGTCGAGCGCCTGAACAAGGAAAAGGAAGAAGCGGTCGCCAACCAGGATTTCGAAAAGGCCGCCGCGCTGCGCGACCAGGCCGACAAGCTGAAGAAGAAAAAGCAATCAATCACCCGCGACTGGCGCGAGAAATCGCGCGAGACCGATGGCGTGGTCGACGAGGAAGTCATTGCCGAAGTGGTGTCGAAGATGACCGGCATCCCGCTGACGCGGATGACGACCGAAGACAGCCTGCGCCTGATGGAGATGGAAAAGGACCTGCACAAGCGGGTCATCAGCCAGGATGAGGCGATCAAGTCGATTTCGAAGGCCGTGCGGCGCAGCCGAAGCGGCTTGAAAGACCCCAAGCGCCCGACGGGCTGCTTCATCTTCGCCGGCCCCACCGGCGTCGGTAAGACGTTGCTTGCCAAGGCACTCGCGGAGTTCATGTTCGGCGATGACGAAGCGCTGATCCAGATCGACATGAGCGAGTACATGGAGAAGCACAACGTCAGCCGCTTGATCGGCGCTCCGCCGGGCTACGTGGGCTTCGAGGAAGGGGGCCAGTTGACCGAGAAGATTCGCCGCCGTCCGTATGCCGTGGTGCTGCTCGACGAAATTGAGAAAGCCCACCCCGACGTGTTCAACATGTTGTTGCAGGTGATGGAAGAAGGCCGGCTGACGGACAGTTTTGGCCGCAACGTCGACTTCCGCAATACGATCCTCATCATGACGACCAACGCCGGAGCAGAGGCCATCAAGAACGAATCATCCTTCGGTTTTCAGTCGCCGGATGATGATTCGACCTACGAGAGCATGAAGACCCGCGTCAACGAGCGGATCGAAAAGGTATTCCGACCGGAATTCCTCAATCGCGTCGACGACGTGATCATCTTCCGCCACTTGGATCTCAACGACCTGAAGGAGGTCGTCGAGCTCGAGGTGAGCAAGGTCCGCGAGCGGCTGTCCGAGCGTGGGCTGAAGCTGATCCTGACCGACGAGGCCAAGAGCTTCCTGATCAAGAAGGGCTCGAACACCGATTTCGGCGCCCGGCCGCTACGCCGCGCGATCGAGAATTACGTCGAGGATCCGTTGTCCGAAGAACTGCTGAAGGGCGAGTTCCAGGGCAAGGACACTATCACGGTCGACGTGAAGAAGGTGGGCGAGGCGAAGCAACTGGTCTTCGACGGTTCGGTCACCGAGCCCGAGGCCGTAGGCGCCGGCGGCGGAAGTACGCCGAAGGCGTAACGGCGGAGTCGCTTCAACTCGCGTAACAAATCTACCGCCGCTCCAGGATGTCGATTCTGGGGCGGCGGTTTTTTGTGCGCGCATGTTCGCGCGTTTGACGCCGGTCATCCGCCTGTCGGTTGATACAGCCACGTCAGCGATACGCGCCGTTCGCGTCGCAAGCCCACCATTCTCGGTTTATGGTGTATTCACACCAAACGTCAACGGGCAATTGGACAGTCGAATAGCCCGTGTGCGAGTAAAATCAGTGTTTGCAGATCTCGGTTTCGAGTTACCGCAAAGCGAAAATGGAGTTTATTGGGGCCACCTCCCCCCTAGCGTACGATGGGCATACGATCATTTGGAAAGGATGGCTAAACGATCAACTGGCGTGTTCGTTCTTCAACGACGCGTTCAAGAGAGTGAAGATCGATAGCCCGGAATTCGAGCAGCTTATGGCCACTCTATGGCACGAGGTCAAGGGGCATAATGTCGACGACGCGTCGCACGACAACAGGGAGGAAGAGAAGGCGTTCATCAAAAAGTACGAACAGCCATTTTCGACGCCATCAAGAAAGCGAAAGCAAGCGGAACATGGAAAAAGGCACTCGACAAGGCCGCCAAGTCGCACCCGTGACTGGCGCCGGCAATCCTTCAGCCAGGTCTCAAGGAGCGCCGTCGCTGCCATTTCTCGGTTTCGCGGTCCTACTAGAGGTCGCCGCGGCAGCAATCGGCCTTGCCGCCTGCAACGCAACATCGAGATTGCGGTGGAATGGCTCATACCACAACGCCACCACGGGACTCTATGTCTTGTCGCTCGCCGTCGCCATTCTGCTCCGCGACCGCCCAACACGCCTCGATTGCTTGTTTTCGCACTCTTCGTGGTCGCACTCCTGTTGGGCTTTGTCCCGCCGACCCTTCCGGCAGTGTTATTCTCGAAGTAAGAGATCCATTCCGCGCTGCCTGTGCATCTGAACTTGCGTGCTTTTGCCTTTCAGCCCGACACCGGCATGGGCTCGCTTCGCAAATGGTTTCGGGATGCCATGACAATCTGTCGCTGTCGATATTCGGAATCGGGGACAAATGGTCGCACCCACCCTCAAGAGGGCTGCCGAATGGCGAAGTGACTGAAACGTGGCACCCTCGTAACCTTGGGACAAAGGGCATCGGAGGGTTTGCTGTGATTCGCGCCGCCGCTTCTGTTACTTCCAATCCGGTCCTACGTCGCAAGAAAGACGCCGCGCCGGAAATGTATGGTCCTGCTGCAGGACTGGTTCCGTACGACCAGGCCACGGTCGCCGCCCACTTGGCATTTCTGCGTCAGTCCGCCGTCAGCCAGTTGCCCGACTCGCAGCCAGTGTCCGGCTCGAACCTGGCGCGCCAATAAAGTTCGGCAATTCGGGCGGGTAAGTCCATCTCGGTTGCTCGCCTTGATCTGCGTTTGGGCGTCTCCGAAACGCTAGAAATTCTACTGGTTTCGGAGGGGCGAAGGCTTGATCTCGCTTCCGCGACCGACACCCGGCGGCACCACGAGCGTTTAATAGGCGCTCACTTGCGTGGCGTCACCCGGAGATTTAGCCCATGTTTCGCCCGATTCTGATCCTCGCCTGCGCGCTGTATCCGTTCCAATCGGCCCTTGGCGCGGCGACCTCGAAACCCAACGTGCTCGTGATATTGGCGGACGATCTCGGCTACGGCGAACTCGGCTGCCAGGGGTACGCAAGCGATATTCCTACACCGAATGTCGACAGCATCGCCCGGGGCGGTATCCGCTTTACGAGCGGTTACGTGAGCGGGCCGTACTGCAGCCCGACCCGGGCCGCGTTCATGACGGGTCGGTACCAGACGCGCTTTGGGCATGAGTTCAACCCGGGGCCTGCGCAAGCGTCGCCCAAGGATTTTGGGCTGCCGCTTGGCGAAGTGACCATCGCCGACCGGCTGAAAGCCGCGGGCTACACGACCGGCTGGTTTGGCAAATCGCACCTGGGCTACGAGCCCCCCTTTCACCCGCAGAAGCGCGGCTTCGACGAATTCTTCGGCTTCCTGGGAGGCGCGCATTCCTATCTCGACGCTTCGGCCGATCGTTTCAACCCGATCTTGCGTGGAAACACGCCAACGACCGAGATCGACGGCTACACGACCGACGCCTTTGGCCGCGAGGCCGTGAAGTTCATCGAGTCGCACAAATCGAGCCCGTGGTTTTGTTACCTGGCCTTCAACGCCGTACACGCGCCGTTGCAGGCGACGGACAAGTATCGAGGACGCTTTCCCAATATCAAGGACGAAAAGCGTCGGCCGTACGCTGCCATGCTGTCTGCGATGGATGATGCGATCGGCACCGTGCTCGATAAGCTGCGCGAGCTAAAGCTCGAAGAGAACACGCTCATCTTCTTTTTCAGCGACAATGGCGGGCCGACGCGCCAGACGACCAGCGGCAACGGCCCCTTGCGGGGCTTCAAGGCGCAAACGTGGGAAGGAGGAATCCGCGTCCCATTTCTCGTGCAATGGAAAGGGCACTTGCCTGCCGGCCGCACGGACGATCGGCCCGTGATTCAGCTTGACATTTATCCCACGGCGCTGGCCGCGGCCGGTGTGACAGTCGAGCCCGATTGGAAGATCGAGGGCGTGAACTTGTTGCCATATCTGAACGGCGAAAAGACCGACGCTCCTCACGAGGCGCTCTATTGGCGATTCGGCTCACAAGTAGCAATCCGCAAGGGGAACTGGAAGCTGGTCAAAGGAGTCGGTAGCGCCGGTGTCGGTCCTGTCGAGCAGCGCGCGAAGAGCAATATGGACGGTGCTGAGCTGTACGACCTGGCAGGCGACATTGGCGAGACGAAGAATCTCGCCAGCCAGGAACCGGCGAAGGTGAAAGAGTTGGCCGCGGACTGGGATCGCTGGAACAGCGACAACGTCGCAGCGCGGTGGGTGCCAGCGCGCGCCGCGCGAAACCGCGCCAAACAGGCGAATTGAATCCAAAGCTGTCGCGCATCAGCGACGTCAAGCGTCGCGAACGGGCGCGCCGGCGAGCCGTACCGCATCACTTGCGGACCGAATCTGCCCCCTCACGGGCGTCTAGAACGAAACGCCCCGGCCGGGTACAACAGGCTATTCGGGGCTGGCGGCCCAGGCCTGTTCTGTGTGACGCGACTGGCGGCTCTCTCTGCGGCTGAAAGTCCGCTGCCGGTGCGCCCGGGCCACTCGGCTCGTGAGGTTCAATTTGGGCAATCGGATCGTGTGCGAGAAAGTGAATTCATGACCCCGTTCCGCAAGCTGTTGGTGGCCAATCGCAGCGAGATCGCTATTCGCGTCTTTCGCGCCGCCCACGAATTGGACATCCGCACGGTGGCCATCTACTCGCACGAGGACCGCTTTGCCCTGCACCGGCTGAAGGCCGACGAGGCGTACCCGATCGGTAAGCCTGGCGAGCCCTTGCGGTCGTATCTGGATATCGACGGCATCGTCGACATTGCGGTCCGCCACGGAGTCGATGCAATCCACCCCGGCTACGGCTTTTTGGCCGAAAACCCCGGCCTGCCCCGGGCCGCCAACAAGGCGGGCATCGTCGTTTGCGGCCCGCCGCCCGAGGTGCTTGAGCAGTTGGGCGACAAGGTCATGGCGCGTGGCCTTGCGGCCTCGGTCGGCGTGCCGATCCTGGCCGGCAGCAACCAGCCGCTCGCCAGCGCCGACGAAGCGCTTAAGCTGGCCGAAAAGCTCGGCTATCCGGTGATGCTCAAGGCGGCCAAAGGGGGTGGCGGGCGCGGTATGCGCGTCGTCAACGCGGCCGCTGAGTTGCCCAACTCGCTGGCCCAGGCCCAGCGCGAGGCGCTATCCGCTTTCGGCAGCGACGAAGTCTTCCTGGAGAAGTTCATTCCCCGACCGAGACATATCGAAGTCCAATTGCTAGGCGACAAGCACGGCAATCTGGTGCATTTGTACGAGCGCGATTGCTCGCTGCAGCGGCGGCATCAGAAAGTGGTCGAAATCGCACCGGCGCTAAAGCTCGATCCCAAGGTGCGCGACCAGATTTGCCAGGCAGCACTCGCGATTGGCCGGAAGGTGAACTATCAGAATGCCGGCACTGTTGAATTCTTGCTCGACACCGATACCGACAAGTTCTATTTCATCGAGGTCAATCCGCGCATCCAGGTCGAGCACACGGTGACCGAAGTCGTCACCGGCGTCGACATCGTGCAGTGCCAGATCCTGATCGCGCAGGGCAAGCGCCTGGACGGGCCCGAGATCGATCTCGGCTCGCAAGCTGCGATCACCACGCGCGGCTACGCCATTCAATGCCGCGTGACGACCGAAGATCCGGAAAATCGTTTCCTGCCCGACTACGGCCGCATCACCGGCTATCGGTCGGCAGGCGGCGCGGGGGTGCGGCTCGACGGTGGCACGGCCTTCTCCGGCGCCATGGTCACGCCGTTTTACGATTCGCTGCTGGTGAAAGTCACGGCCTGGGCGCGACAGTTTCCTGACGCGGCCCGTCGCATGGAGCGCTGCCTCCAGGAATTTCGCATCCGCGGTGTGAAGACCAATTTGCCGTTTTTGATCAACCTGGTCACGCACCCTGATTTCCTCGCCGGCGGCTACACAACCCGCTTTCTCGACGAAACGCCAGGTCTATTCCAGTTCACCGTTTCGCGCGATCGGGCAACGAAAATCTTCAACTACCTGGGCGAAGTAATCGTCAACGGCCATCCGGCCGTGAAGGAGAAGCCCGAGAATGTCCGCCGGACGCCTGCGCCAGTGCCGCAACTGGATCTCGATCAGCCGACGCCCAAGGGAGCTCGCGACAAGCTGCTGGAACTGGGGCCCAAGAAGTTCAGCCAATGGATTCTCGATCAGAAGCAGCTACTACTGACCGACACGACGTTTCGCGATGCGCACCAGTCGCTCTTGGCCACCCGGCTGCGCACGCACGACATGCTGGGCATCGCTCAGGCTTATTCGCGTCTGGTGCCGCAACTGTTTTCGATCGAGATGTGGGGCGGGGCAACGTTCGATACGGCCATGCGCTTCCTGGGCGAATGCCCCTGGCAACGGCTCGCGGATCTGCGCGAACAGATCCCGAACATTCTCTTCCAGATGCTATTCCGCGCGTCGAACGCGCTGGGATACGCCAATTATCCCGACAACGTCGTGCGGGCGTTCGTCAAGGAGACGGCCGAGGCCGGCATGGACATTTTCCGCGTCTTCGACTCGCTGAACTGGGTCGAAAACATGCGCGTCGCCATGGAAGCCGTCATCGAGTCGGGCGCCATTTGCGAAGCGGCCATCTGCTACACGGGCGATATCCTCGACCCGAAGCGGACGAAATACAACCTTAAGTATTACGTCGATATGGCCAAGGAGCTGGAAAAGCTGGGCGCGCACACCCTGTGCATCAAGGACATGGCCGGCCTGTGCAAACCCTACGCGGCCGAACTCTTGGTACGCACGCTGAAGCAAGAAGTCGGCATTCCGATCCATTTCCACACGCATGACACGAGCGGCGTGCAAGCCGGCGCCGTGCTGAAGGCGGCCGAAGTCGGCCTCGACATTGCCGACGCGGCTGTGGCGCCGTTCTCGGGCCTGACCTCGCAGCCGAATCTGAATTCGCTCGTCGAGGCCTTGCGATTTACGGGTCGCGATAGCGGCATCGGCTTCGCGCCCTTGCAGCAGATTGCCGACTATTGGTCGGCCGTGCGCGAGTTCTACACGCCCTTCGAAACAGGCATGCTGGCCAGCACGGCCGACGTCTATGTCGACGAGATGCCCGGTGGGCAGTACACGAACCTGTACCAGCAAGCAAAGGCCATCGGCCTGGCCCATCGTTGGCGTGACGTCTGCCGGGTGTATGCGGAGGTGAATCAGCTTTTCGGCGACATCGTCAAAGTCACCCCCAGTTCAAAAGCCGTGGGCGATATGGCGCTGTTCATGGTGACCGGCGATTTGACCGTGAAAGACGTGCTCGATCCGCAGCGCGAGCTGGCGTTTCCGGAGTCGGTCGTGGATCTGATCTCGGGGCGCATGGGGCAGCCGCCGGGTGGCTTCCCGCCGGAAGTCGCCAAACGTATTTTGCGAAATCGGAAGGCCGTAAAGGAGCGTCCGGGCGCGACAATGCCGCCGGCCGACATGAAAGCCGCCGAGGGGAATGTCGAGAAGATCATCAATCAAAAGCCGACCAGCAGGGACGTGATGTCCTACTTCATGTACCCGAAGGTCTTTGCCGAATTCGCGGCCAGGCAGGAGCAATACGGCGACACCAGTGTGCTGCCGACGCCTGTGTTCTTCTATGGGCCGGAGCCGGGCGAGGAATTCACCTTCGACATCGAGCGCGGCAAGACGCTGATCGTGAAGTTCCTCACGGTCGGCGATCCGCATCCCGATGGGCGCCGCACGGTGTTCTTCGAGCTGAACGGCCAGTCGCGCAATGTCACGGTGCAGGACCGTGCGCTGGATTCGTCGGTTGTCCATCATCCGAAAGCGGATGCCAACGACCAGAATCAGGTCGGCGCGCCGATGCCGGGCTCGGTCGTTACTGTGGCCGTGCAGGCGGGGGACACCGTGGCTAAGGGACAAAAGCTGCTGTCAATGGAAGCCATGAAGATGGAAACGACAGTCTATGCCGAGCGCGACGGCAAAGTGGCGGAAGTCCTGGTCCGCCCCGGCACGCAGATCGAAACCGGGGATCTCTTGGTCCGCTTCGAGTAATGGCTCCGAGCAATTAGCCGCCGAGCTCGCCCGGCGATTGCCAAACGGCCTGAGCGACCGTTGCCCGACGCTCACGTCCTGCGGCGTTCGGCTCTTTTTGCGGGATTCCGCGTAACGCCGCGTACGTCTGTGTGTTGAATCATAAGTGGGCACACGCGTGGCACCGTTGGAACACGCTCGCCGCAGGCCGGAAAGCGTGGCAGGAGCACCTTATGCATTACGTCGTCCTGGCCAGTTTGCTTGTCCTTTCACTGATCACTTCGCCGGCCGTGGCCGCCCGCCACCCTCGCTACCGTGGAAACGGGGTAGCCCGGGCCGCGACAGCGCAGCGTGAAGCGGCGTTTCTGCGGCAATTCGACGCGAATGGGGATGGTCAGCTCGACGCGTCGGAGCGGCAGGCTGCGCTTGAGGCGCTCAAGCAAATGCAGAACTCAGGGGCCACCGGCGGCAAAGTCGCGGGGGGCCTCAAGAAGACTGCCAACAAACTGAATCAGGCCCAGAAGCAGGAACTGATCAAGCGGTTCGACAAAGACGGCGACGGCAAGCTCGACGCCGCCGAACGAGAGGCCGCTAGAAAGGATCTTGAGAAACTGGCCGCCCACAAGTAAGAGGCGAGCCTGCAAGAACTCGTCGGGCAGGCCCGCCGTGTGTGTCAAGTCTATTCGCCCGAGCGGACCGCCATCGGCTCGCCATTGTTCTTGGCGGTAATGCCGAGGATCAGCGGGACCGCACGCTTGGCCCATTGCTCGGGCGTGGGGTAGCTGTTGGCGCCGTCACCCCACGCCACTTGTAGCATGTCGGTGTTGATCACGCCGGGATTTAGCGGCACGGCGGCCATGCCCTTGGGCAGCTCTTGCGCCAAAGACCGTGTCATACCTTCGATGGCCCATTTCGTCGTGCAATAGGGCGCGACCTCGGGCGAAGTCGACCGTCCCCAGCCAGAGCTGAAGTTGACGATCACGCCTTTTCCCCGCTTCACCATTGCCGGCAGGAAGTGCCGCAGCACGTAGTAAACGCCGGTGACATTGACGTCCATCAGGCTTTGAAATTCTTCTTGCGGAATTTCCCACAAGGGAGCAGGCCGGTTCATGAGCGCCGCGTTATTGATCAAGAAATCCGGCGCCCCGGCCGAGCCCAACACGTCTTTCGCCCATCGCTCGACCTGATCTTCCTTGGCGACGTCGACGCTCATGAAGCGATGCGGTGCGCCAAACCGCCTGGCCAACTCAGCCACGGCGTCCTTATTGCGCGCGGCGCCGCATACGGTGTGGCCGGCGGCAATAAAGCCTTCGGCCATGGCCAGCCCCAGCCCACGGCTGACGCCCGAGAGAGCAATGATCTTTCCAGCCATTCTCGTCGCGCTTCCTAAGACTACGAAGAATCGCGCATGCGCTCGCGGCGAACATCCCCCGCTACGCCGGCGGCATTACGCCCGCGCCCGGAGTGACTTGCTTCATGTTCGGCGTGATGTCGGCTTCTGAATCGCCGCAGGCCCAGCCGATGCCACCGAGCACGATCGCCTGGAAGCGCGGATCGCTCCACACGTCTTCGCGATGTCCCATGGAGGTGTAGAAAACGCGTCCCTTACCATGCTTGCGCGCCCAGGTTGCCGGATAGGGAGGCCGTTCGTAGTCCTTGCCCTTCATGCCCTGCGTGTCCTGCACCAGGATCACGTGCAAATCGTCGGCGTAGTTCTTCAGCGAATACCATTCGTCGTTGATCTTGAACGAATCCGCCGAATCCTTGTCGTGTACGCCCGCCAGGCCAGGGAACTTCGCGTCGGTGATCGCCATGCGCGCGACCTGCTGCGGGCCGTGGCTGATGAACTCGCCGCCGACCATGGCGATATACGGATCGACCTGCGTTTGCGCCTGGCGCTGGCCTCCGGCGTCGTGGCCCGGCGAGTGGCACGTGTCGGCGCCGCAATGCGATGCGAGGAACCCTTTGCCGGCCGCCACGGCGTCGAGCAGCCGTTTCTTTCCCTCCGGCGATACGGCCGGTTGCTTGTCGACGCCCACCTGGCAAATGTCTCCCTGTGTCTGGAAGAAGAAGGCATCGAACTCACCGAGGTCCTTGTCGAAGATGCCGCCGTCTTTGGTGCAAACGACCTCGAAGTTGTGCTGCTTGCCCAGCTCGGTCAGTACCTTGTCGGCGTGTGAAGGCCCGTCGCCATTGCGACGAATCGAGCTGTGCTCGAACCCGCCACTTTTCGTGAAAAACAGAATCTTGCGCTTCGGCTTATCGGCGGCCCAGGCCCATGACAGTGGCAGCTGTGCAAGTCCCAACGCGGCGGCGGAAGAAATCAATAAGTCGCGGCGCTTCATCGTGGCAAATCTCCAGGCAAGGTAGGCGTGCGGCGGGAAAGAACAACGGGCCGACCCAAAGGGCATGATTACTTTACCCTCCTATCGCGCCGATTAAAAGTTGGAAGCCCGTGCGGTGAACCGGGCCGAAAACGTGGAATCTCCAGGGGTCATTCCGTCAGGGCGGCGGCCAGCACCAGGCCCACGAGAAATAAAGCTACGCCCCAATGGATTGCCAGCGAGATCCAGTAGAGCACTGGCCGATCGTCGTGCCGTGCCTGCGACGAACTCCAGGGGACCGGGCACGTCCCCGAGTGCCAAAAGCGCACGGTGCTCAACAGAATTGCGACCGCGGCCACCACGACAGCGAACATCGCCATAGTTTCGCCGGCATCAGGCATGCGCTATGGTTTCCTGGCGACTTCCGAGCAAACACCGTTCAAGGTCACCGTCACACGTTCGCGCTTGACGACTATTGCTCGGTGGTGTCGAACTTCTGGATGCGATGGTTGTAAGCATCGACCACGTACAAGTCGCCATGACTATCGAGTGCGACTCCATGGGGTGCGAGAAATTGGCCAGCCTCGCTCCCCTGTTCTTCCCCCAGCCCACGCAGGTATTTACCGTCGCCGGTGAACTGCTGCACCCGTCCCCCGGCGGCGCTGATCCACAAACGGTCTTCACGATCGCAACAGATGGCGATAGGCCCGTGCATGGACGGGATCGGCTTGAACTCGCGACCAAAGCCGCCGGGCCGATCTTCCAGGTCGCCAAAGGCGGATAGAAACGTGCCGTCGGCGGTAAACTTCTGCACGCGACCATCCATGGCCTCGGTCGTGTAGATGTTTCCGCGCGAATCGATGGCGATGAAGTCAGGACCGCCGGCGCGCGATTTGACATTGGTCTTGCCGCCGAATTCGCCGGGCTTCGTGCCATGCCGGCCCCAGGTGCTCAGGAATTTTCCTGCGAGGTCGAGCACCTGAATGCGGTGGTTGGTTTGATCGGCGATGTACAGTCGCCCGCTGGGCGCGACGGCCATTCCACCCGGATAGTTGAATTCGCCGGGGCCGGGACCGCTTTTTCCCCATTCGTGCAGCAGCTTTCCATTGGGGCTGTAGACAGACAGACGGTCCGGATGTGTTTCTTTGTTGATCGTCGACGCCGGAAAATGACTGAGGTAGATATTCCCATCTTTGTCGAGAGCGATACCACCAGGGCTGGGTAGGACCGCGAAATGTCCCAACAGTTTTCCGGCGCGATCGAACTTTTGAACGCGATCGTTGTAGTGGTCGGTAATCAGGATCTCGTCTTCGCGTGTGATCGCGATGCCGATCGGAAAGTGAAATTCACCGGGCTCGATACCCTCTTTGCCCCAGGTCGTGACGAATCGCGGCGCGTGCGGATCGGGCTCGGCAGCCGGGGATGGCGAGGCGATGCACGTGGCAGCAACTACCCCGCCGCACAATGCACAAGCGACTCTGAGGAAATACCTATGAGATCGGTTCACGGCTCGCCATTCGAGGGGCCAACGGCTTTTGCCTGGATTAACGCATAGTATACCTCGCTTGAGCGGGTCGCTGTCGACACGACATGTTCCCGGATTCCCTCGGTCCAACTCAGGCGTTCGTTCGGGGATACCGGGCCTGGCGTACCTCCGTCGGAAGTTCGCATTGCCGTCAGTCTCGACGTAAGATGGGGCCTTGCTCGCCTAAGAACCGTGCTCAGCCGTGGATCTATTGATTAGACGCGATGAATGCGACCCTTTCAGATTTTGACGCCGTAGCACGCTTATTGGCCGAGTATGCCGAACGGCGCGTGTTTCAGGGCTTCAGCCGAGGCCCGGCGTCGCGCTCGAAGGCGCGTTTTCAGATTGCCTGGCATCGTGGGCGCGTGTTCGAACTCACGCTCGATGTCACATCAAACACGTTGCGTCTGCCCGAACTATTGACCGGCGTCCCGGTAGACTCCACGATGTACCGGGAATTGAAGGCGTTCATAAGGTCGCGGCAAGCCGACGACTTGCCTGAGCATCGGCGCCTCGACACCAGTCGTTTACAGGCACGCACCTACTGTCGCTGCGGGAGCATTTTGCTCGTGATGAAATCGCTTGACGGCGACAACGAATACGCGGCCCGCAAGCTGGTGCATCTGGTCAACGAGATCTACCTGACGTTCTTATCCGAGGGCCCGTACCTTGATTACATGATCGAAACCTTCAACCTCGATCCCGACCGGATGTAGCCGACAGCCCGTTCCCTTCTCGTTCGCGCCGGCAGGCGGTTACAACGCTCCGGCGAGTAAGCGCACGTATCCCCAGGAATACCATCGTGAGGCCGCGACGATTCCCCATCGAGGTTCTTCTGCTTGCCGGAGCGTTCTTCGGCGCGGCGCACTGGGCCGCCATTGCGGCATCCGACGACGCGCCCGCGACCAAGCGGATAACGATGGAAGAGGCGAAAAAGCTGAAGTCGCCGGTACCCTTTACCAAGGCATCGATCGCCCGCGGCAAGATTCTGTACTCGCGGGACTGTACCGAATGCCACGGCGCCGACGGCAAGTCCTTGGTCGACGTCGTCGCCAATGCCACGGATCTGACCGATCCCAAAGCATGGAAAAGCGGTACCAGCGAAGGCGAGGTCTATCGCAGCATCCGCGACGGGGCGGGCGAGGCCATGCCACCGTTCGTCGACAAGGTGTCCAAAGAAGAGGATCTCTGGCACCTCACGAATTTTCTGCGCAGCCTATGGCCCGATTCCGCACGCCCCAAGTTGCAAGAATAAACGCGCCCTGAATGCATCGTTCGCCCCACAGCCCAGGTGGAACCCTGACATGAAAAAGCCATCCGCCGAAAAACGCGCCGAAGCAAGTCCGAAGCAAACCGTAGATTCTTCGCGCCGCTCGTTCCTGCTTTCTTCGGCCGCCGGAGCCGGCGCCATGGTGGCCGGCATGGTTGTGGAGTCGAAGGCCAGCGTCCCGGCGGCCAGCATTCCCTCGATCGCCATTCCCAAGGAAGTGCTGGAATCGATCAAAGAAGCGCCGAAGCCCGGCTCCTTCGAAGGGCAAGGCATGACCGGCGCGGAAGTGTTCGCCAAGCTTTGCAAGGATGAGGATCTCGCCGCGCTCTTTTGCTGCCCCGGCAATTACACAGTAATCAATGCCATCGCCGCCGCCGGCGTGCCGGCCTACGGCGGACGGTGCGAGGGCTCGATGGCCGCCGCGGCTGACGGCTTTTCGCGCGCCACCGGCGAAGTCACGGCCTGCTCCGGCACCGAAGGGCCAGGCCTGACGAACATGATCATGAACATCGCGTCGGCCGCCGCGGCTCGCACGCCACTGTTGGTTCTGGCCAGCAACATGCAGTTGGCGGGCGACGATCGCGAGACCTTCATTCAGACCGGCTATCAGCAGCCGCTGACAACCGGCATGAAGAAATACGGCAAACGGCTTATCGCGCCCGAGCGTGTGTGGGAGTACGGCGCGTACGCGTTTCGCAATTTGAAGTCGGGGGTCCCTGGCCCCGTGCACCTCGACTTCCCGGGCGAGGTGGCCCGCGCCAAGTTCACCGACCCGTCGAAGCTGAAGGACTATTACGGCAAGGACAAATATCGCACCGAGTCGCAAGCTACACCGGCGAAGAAGGACGTCGAAAAAGCGCTCGACATGATCGCCAAGGCCGAGCGGCCCTTGTTGATCGCCGGCCAGGGCGTGTTCCAGAACAAGGCCTGGGAACCGCTCTTGAAGGCTGCCGAGAAGAACGAACTGGCTGTCGTTACCTCGGGCCCGACGCGTGGTCATTTCCCGGACGACCATCGTTTGTCGGCGGCGCTATCGCCCGACGCCGTGATGAGTGCGGACCTGGTGATTTTCGTCGGTCAATATTGCATGCCCAGCCCAGGCGAGTACCGCTGCAACCCTGATGTGAAGACAATCCGCGTTCACCCGGTGGCCGAGGATTTGGGGCGCAACTGGCCGCTCGATTTGGGCATTGTCAGCAGCGAAGGACCATTTCTCGAAGCCTTGGCCGATCTATTGCCGGCGCGCAAACGCGACAAATGGATCGACGAGTTGGCTGGTGCGCGGCAAAAGTTCGAAAAGATGCTCGCCGACCAGCACGCGCTGGGCGTGAAGTACAGCAAGGACACCAACCACTTGCACCCGGCGGCTCTCTGCAAGGAAGTGACCGACTTCTTTTACAAGGGAGATATCGATCCCAAGCAAACGGTCCTCGGCGGCGGTGGCTGGACAATCGGCGTTCACATCGGCCGCTGGCAACGCGCTTATCGGCCGGGCCAAGGCATCGTTTGTCCGTATCAATACGGTGCCATCGGACCCGATCTCGCGATGATGATTGGCGCGAGCGCGGCCGTGCAGCGCGGCGTGGGCCCCCAAGCTCCTTACAAGGGCGCGCCCACGGTCTGCGTCAGTAGCGATGCGGGGATCGCCTACAGCTTGTTCGAGCTGGACACCGCCGCCAAGTACAAGCTTCCCGTGATCGGCATCATCTACAACAACGACTGCTGGGGCATGTGGCCCAGCGCCGTTTCCTCGGCCCGATCGATGCACCTCTATCTGTTCCAGCAGAACTTGCGCTACGACGAAATGGCGCAAGGGCTCGGCGCTCGCGGCGAGTACGTCCGCACGCCGGAGGAGCTGCGCGAGGCGCTACACCGCAGTTACGCGGCGGCGACGAACGAAAGCATGTCGACGCTGATCAACTGCCAAGGGATGAAGGACTTCACCTCGGCCAAGAACTACCCGCCGGGCGTGGCCCTGAATCCCGAACCCGGCTGTGGCGCCGTCGCACACTAAATTCCGTCGTTCGCGTCCTCCGACTTCACATGACGCGCAGGGACCCGCACGATTGGGTCGCGAAATCGTGCGCGCTGTCGATAAGAATGCGCGCAACGACAACTCTCGGTTGATTTGCCAGCGCGAAATTGGTAATTGTTTCGATCTTGTTTGTTGACTGGGAAAGTCGACTGCGCGAGGCCGATCGCATGACGCCGCTGGAAATCTCGGGTTTGTTGTTTCTTTGCATCTTCGCGGCAGCCATGTTCGGCATGGCTGTGGCGCGATTCCTACCGGATCATCATCTGCACGCCGACTCCCGCGATGCAATCAAAGGTGGCCTGGCATTGATCGCCTCGCTGACGGCACTCGTGTTGGCGCTCGTTGTGGCGGCTGCGAAGGAGACTTACGACACCAACACGACCACGGTGCGTCAACTAGCGTCGAATGGGCTGCTGTTGGATCGGTTATTGGAGCTTTACGGAGACGCAACGGCCGAGCAGCGCGTGGCATTGAAACATGCTGCCGAGGTCGGTCTCGAACGTATTTGGCCTCACGACCGGCACGAGAAGCCCAAGCTAACGCCCGGCGAGGCCGCAACCGACTTCGAACATTTGTACTTCGGCATCGCCAACCTCCAGCCCGAGAATGACGCGCAGCGGGCTCTCAAGTCGCGTGCTTTGGACCTGACGACGGGACTAGCCCAGACTCGCTTCCGCCTGTTTTCACAGAAGGAAAGTGTCATCCCGCGCCCCTTCCTGGTCATACTGGTCTTTTGGCTGATGGTGCTGTTGGGCGGAGCGGGGCTGTTGGCGCCCCGAAACGGTACAACCGTGGCCGTGCTATTGATCTGTGCCTTCAGCGTATCGTGTGCGCTGTTTCTGATCCTGGAGTTGGGGCGACCGTTCGACGGCCTGATGCGGATTTCCAGCACTCCCTTGCGCGAAGCTGTGACCCAATTCGGCAAGTAAGTGGCGACTTTCGATTGCCCCTTCAAATGATTGACCAACCAGTCCTATGTCGCGGCATGCGCGTGCTTTCCAATGGGCCGGAAATCTTGCAAGAGGCCCAAGCGATAACCAGTTGTATCGTCGGTGGAATTGCGTTGCCTCGTGTGCGCTACGGCGAAGAGAAAGGCGATTGGGGCGCCGCCGAGCGCCCCTGTCACGACTGCGCCGCAATCGAGGGTGAATTCCGCGTACCGGGGTGCGATGTCGAACGCTGTCCAGCTTGCGGTGGACAGATCATTAGTTGCGGCTGCGCGTTCGAGGAATCGGACGGTTCATCTACGCGTACGATTAGATGATCCACGTCCGTTGTAGCAGAAGCGTCTAGAGCCGTGGCCAAAGGGTCTGGCCCGCCCCCAATTGGTGCCCTTTGGGGATGATTTCCCCCGAGAGCGAACGGGCAGTTCACGGCAGCGTTCAACGCCAAGATTCCCGAGTCTACTTCCGCGATTCTTCAGGGGCTGGCGCTGGTGGACTTCTGCCTCTTGCGCGCCGCCGTAAGTAGTCACCCGCGGTTGCTGACAAATCGGCAAGGAATCGCCACGTCCGTGTGACCGGTGTGACAGTCAAAGTCGCGCGCCCTACAGAGCCGGATGTGTGTAGAACCGGCCATTTTCCCGGATTTTTATCGAGATTCGCAGCAACGGGTTATCCGATGTTGCTCGATGGGGGTGCCTCGCCACCGGGATGGCGAAAGTGGATTTCGCCGCTGTTGCCGGGTATGTTTATGTCAGGAGTCCTATGCTCATGCGCGCTGCTCCTGACGTTTTCTGGCAACCGTCGCTAAAGCCCTGGCTGGGTGCGGCGTTGTTGTTCGGTCTCATGCTACCGGTCGTTAACCCGGTCACTGCTTCCGGCGCCGAGGCGACCAAATCCGCCGCGCCCCCTAAGAAACCGACGGCCAAAGCGTCAACGGCAGCTCCGGCCAAGCGTTCTCCGTCAAGCGCACAACCACCGGCTGACATGGCTGCCGACCCGGCCGATAAGCCCGGTGCGGGCCCCGTAAACGAAGCGTTTGCCAGCCGAGGCTTGCGTCCCGTCATCACGGGTGACGACTGGCAAGACATGCTATTGCGGTTCGAGCAATGGCTGACGGTGCAAACGCTGTACGACGATGGCCAGGTGAAACAGATGCGCTCGAAATTCGCCGCGGTCACCAAGGGCACGCCGGCGGCGAATCGCAAGCAGTTCATCAAGGATACCGAGGCAAAGCTCGACATCCTCTATGGCCCCAGCACCTTCGCGCTCGAACGCCATTTTGCCGAGCACATGGCGGCGGCCGCTCCGGCATACCTGAAAAAGGCCCGCCAGCAGTTGCCGGATGTCGTGGCCTCGAATCCCCAGCAGCTGCAGGAACGGCTCGCGCGATTCGGCCAGCGTTACCAATCCAACATCGACGTGCATCAAACATTCCAGCAATTAAAGCAGATGCACATCGCGGCGCAGGAAAGGACCGACGCACGGCGGGCCGATCAGCAGCCGCGACCACCAGCTGGGCACGTGGCTTCGTCGTCGGCAGGCGGCAACCGCAACTCGCGCAGCGGCTACACCAAGGCCCGCGATTATTACCCGCAGAACAACAGTTCGATCAGCTACACGGTGATCCCCGCCATGCCGATTTTCACCAATAGCGGCTTTGCCATGTTCGGCGGTGGCGTGGCGATCACGATTACACGCAATCGATAAGCCAACCATTGCGTGTCTGAGTCGCGGTGAACCCTGAAGGACGTTTTCGCCTTTCTCAGGCGATCAATGCCTCAATGGGCGTTCCCTCGGTGATCCGATGCGGCCGGTCGGTCGCATCCTTCAGCACCAGATCGTGCCGGATGCCGAGAATCTCGTAAAGCGTGGCCGCGATGTCGTCAGGCCGCGCGGGCTGATCCTTCACCTGCGCCCCGAGGCGGTCCGTCGCGCCGACGATCGTTCCGGCGCGAATGCCGGCGCCGGCCCACAATACGGAATACGCCTGTCCCCAATGATCGCGCCCGCCGTCCCGATTCTGATTGATCTTCGGAGTTCGGCCCATTTCCCCCATGACGATGATCAGCGTTTCGGCAAGTAGACCGCGCTGGTCGAGATCGCTGATGAGAGCCGACAGTCCCTGGTCCAACTCCGGCATCAGGTTTTGATCGTACAGTCGGAAATGGTCCTGATGCGTGTCCCAAATCTGAAAAGCGGAGAGGATCGTGTTTTCGGGATTCGAAACGGCGTTGGCCGTGACGAAGCGCACGCCGGCCTCGATCAAGCGCCGCGACAATAGCAGCACCTGTCCCATCTCCGACCGGCCATAGCGTTCGTGCATTTCTGCCGGTTCACGGCTGACATCAAAGGCAGCTTGCGTCGCCGGAGACAAGATCATATTCAGCGCTTCGGCTTGATGGGCGTTCCAGCTCGTTTGCTCGGCGAGCGTGTGCGCTGCAGCGAAAGTCTCGTCCATTTTGCCCAGTAGCTGCACGCGCTCGCGCATGCCGTTGGCGCTGACGCCCTCCGGCAGCCCTAGCCCCTCAGGGATTGGCAGTTTTCCCTCCCACTTGGGCGAGCGTGCCATCATGCGATTGCGCACCGCCGGGAGCGGATCGTATTGGTTCCCCATCCAACCGCCCCCGGCGCTCGGCGTGGGAAATCCCATGTCGAACAGGAACGTCGGCGTCAGCACGAAAGGAGGCATGCCGCGCACTTTGGGCAGCACGCGCGCCACGACCGAGCCGTACGTCGGGTGATCCGCCGGCGTCGGCCGGATATTGGCATCGCTTCCCGGTGAGTGCCCGCTCAGCGCGTAAGCAGCGCTGCTGTTGTGAGCATTAAAGGGATGCGTGGCCGATCGTAGGATGGCGAACTTGTGGGCCAGCTTTGCCAGCCGTGGCAGCTTCTCGGTGATGAGAATGCCTGGCACCGACGTTTCGATGGGTCGATAAGGCCCGCGGATCTCGACGGGCGCGTCCGGTTTCAGATCGAACGTATCATGCTGCGACGGTCCGCCATTGAGAAAGACAAAGATGCAATGGCGGGCTTTGGCCGCGGCAGTAGCGAGTGCTTGGGCGCGTAACTGATCGGCCAGCGTCACGCCCCCCAGCGACAGGGCGCCGAACCGCAGCAATTCGCGCCGCGTCAAGTGTGCCCTGTTCATGGAAGAATTCTCCTTGTCCCGACGGCAACACCATTGACCTTCAAAGGCGTTGGCCGATGCACACCTCGCCTTAGAGCAGCGCGCTCATTGGCAATCGTTCGTCGAGCACGACCTGCGGTCGACCGTCGTAATCGGGAATCGTGGTGCCCGGGTCGATGCCCAATTGATGATAGACCGTGGCCAGCACGCTTTGCATACCGATGGGATTGCCGATGATTCGCTCGCCGCGGCCGTCGGTGGCGCCAATGATCTGGCCCGTCTGCAAGCCGCCGCCGGCTAACCACAAAAAGCCGGCCTCGGGCCAATGGCCGCGACCATCAGGCGTCTGATCGCCGATACGCGGCGTACGGCCGAATTCGCCCCCCATCACGATCACCACGTCGTCGAGCAAGCTGCGCTGGTCCAGGTCGGTGACCAGGGCATGCAGTGCCTGATCGAGCGGCGGCAGCATTTCTCGCAGGGCGATGAAATTCTGCGCGTGCGTATCCCAGCCATGCACCCCCACAGTAACGACCGATACGCCGGCCTCGATCAAACGCCGCGCTAGCAAAAGTGATCGGCCTGGATGAGGGCCGTGGCGGTATTTTCCTTCGCCGTAGCGGGCGCGAGCCTCGGGCGTTTCCTTTTCGAGATCAAACGCATCGCGGACTCGCGTCGACGTGATGATCTCCATGGCGCGAGCGCGGAAAAGCTCCACGCCGCGTGCGGCCTCGGCTTCGATCCGGCGGCGCGCACCGTCGAGCGAGGCCAGCAAGTCGTATCGATCGGCCAGGCGATCACCGCTGAGCGCGCCGTTGCGCCCCATGTTTTCAATCGCCTCACGAGGGCTCGAAGAGCCGACGCGCACCGGCTCGTGCTCGACACCGGCGTAATAGGCCCGCTCCCAGTCGTGGTGATTCTCGATGCTGACATAGGGAGGCATGCCGCCCGTCCCGCCGCGCAGGCGGCTGACGACCGATCCGACCGCGGGGCGGCGGGCCTCGCCCGGCACTGAAGCGCGCGGCGATTCCTGCCACGGATAGCCGCTATAGAACATATTGCCCGTGTGCAAGTTCGCGACCTGAGCGCCGCGCAGAATCGCGAACTTGTCGGCGATCGTGGCCTGCCGCGGCATCAATTCACAGATCTCGATGCCCGGAACGTTCGTGGCGATCGGATTGAACTCGCCGCGATATTCCGCCGGGGCACCCGGCTTCATGTCGTACATGTCCAGATGCGACGGTCCGCCGCTCAGGTGGATCATGATCGCCGATTTCGGCCGGCGGCCACTTTCCCCAGCGACCGCGCGCTGTCGCAAGACGTCCTGTAAGGTCAGGCCGCCCCATGCCAGCGTGCCGACACGCAAAAACCAGCGGCGACTCATGCCCTGGGAAGTACGAAACGGTCGGGGATCGGTGATCGTGAGCATGGCGAGACCTCAGCGGGCGGAAGGTGGATGCAGGTGGGACGATCCGGGCGGGACTTCCGATGTCCGGATTTTAAGACCTGCCAATGAGCCGCGTCAATAAAATCACGGGGCCGGGGCCGCTCTGGAGGGATTCACAGCAGCCGCTTGAAAGCAGTTGTTTCCGCAATTTCAGCGGTTAGGCTAAGCAAATCGCATCGCATCTCAGCAGCCCACGGTCGAATTTCCATGAAAATCTGGCTGTCAATCGTCGTAATCGCACTGGTTCCCGCAATTTGCGTCGCATCCGGCTTGCCGCGCAGCACGCCTGAGCAGCAGGGAGTCTCCTCGTCCGACGTGCTGGCATTCGTCGAAGCGCTTGACCAGGTCGACGCGATGAACAGCGTGATGGTGGTGCGTCATGGGCACGTGATCGCCGAAGGATGGTGGACGCCGTATCGCGCCAGCGCACGTCACTCGCTGTATTCGCTGAGCAAAAGTTTCACGTCCACGGCGGTGGGATTCGCCATTGCCGAAGGGAAGCTCAGCGTCAACGACTCGGTACTGTCCTTCTTTCCGGAAGATGCCCCCGTGGATCCAAGTAGCAACCTGAAAGCAATGCGCGTGAGCGACCTGTTGCGGATGTCGACCGGCCATCAGCGCGAGCCGGGCCGCGCCGGCAGCGAGCCTTGGACGAAAATCTTCTTGGCGCAAGAGGTCCCCTTCCGGCCAGGAACGCATTTTCTTTACAACACCTCGGGCACGTATATGCAATCGGCGATCGTGCAGAAGGTGACGGGGCAGACGACGCTCGATTATCTGCGCCCGCGTTTGTTCGAACCGCTGGGCATCGAAGAACCCGTGTGGGAAACCAGCCCGCAAGGTATTTCGCTGGGTGGATACGGTTTGAGCGTTCGCACCGAGGATATTGCCAAGTTCGGCCAACTCTATTTGCAGAAAGGAATGTGGCAAGGAAAACAATTGTTGCCCGCCGCTTGGATCGAGGCCGCCACGGCGCGACAGACCTCCAACGGCAGCAACCCGGACAGTGACTGGGAGCAGGGCTACGGATATCAGTTCTGGCGCTGCCGTCATGGCGTTTATCGCGGCGACGGCGCCTTCGGTCAGTACTGCATCGTGATGGATGATCACGATACCGTGGTCGCCATCACCAGTGGTGTCAAAAACATGCCGGCGGTTTTGCAATTGGTTTGGGATAAACTGCTGCCGGCGCTGAAATCGAATGAATTGCCCGCCGCCAATCAGGCACACCAGCAACTGGCCGACAAGTTGCAAAACGTCAGCGTGCGCCTGCCCGATGGGGGCGACAAGCCAGGCGCGCTGCTCGGCAAGACCTTTACGTTTCCCGCAAACCAGCAGAATCTCGAAAGCCTGACCATCGAGTCGGGGCCTGGTGACCGACAGGTAACGCTGGTCACACGTGTTGCCGGCAGCGAGCAGCGTCTCGTGTGTAGCTACGGGCAATGGCACGATGGCCACGCGGCCTGGGGAAGTATGCCACGGCAAGTCGCCTCGGCGGCCGCCGGTTGGACCAATGATCGATTCAACGCGCGCGTCTGCTTTTACGAGACGCCGTTCATCACCACCCTGCGGATCGAGCCGTCGGGCGACGAAATCACACTGAACGCGGAAACAAACGTCGGCTTTACTCAAACGAAGCTGCCGGAGTTGGTGGGCAAAGCCAGGTAGGGCGCGGCCGGCCTTGTCCGCGGGCATCGCGCGAAGCGGCGATGGAGACGAAACGCTCGATCCTCAGCGGGATGTCGCGGGCTGTATCAGGCGGGTGTGATCAAGGCTTGCAACAGCGCCTGTATCTTTTTGCCGCAACACCGCGAATGAGCCAAGCTGCTGGTCAGGAACGAATTGCTCGCGAATATAGGCATCGAGCAGAGGAAAGTGCGTCAGCGCGCACAGTTCCGATTTGAAATGCCACGATTCTTGCAGGACGACCAGCTGCACGTTCTCACGCACCAGCGAGTCGACGATCCAGCGATCGAGATCTTCGTCGTACTCTTGCGGATAGGTGAGCCCCTTGTGAAACCAGAGCAAGGGCTGCGGCGACGGCGCACCAACGAGGCCGTATAAAAGCGTGAACTCGGGGAAGACGAAAAACGGCCTCGATTCCTGCTCGAGCAGGCTTACGAGGCGCGTCATATCGTCGTCACGGAATTCCACGTCCTGGACGATCGTCGGCTTTCCCCATTTGAGATGCTCCAGGCCGGGAACCGGCAGGTAATCGGTAAATACGGCGCCGCGAAAGATGTCGTGTACCGATCGGTTCCACGAAGCCCGCATTCCCTGGAAGCCGCAGCCCACAACAACGACGGTAACAAACAAGGCCATCTGCTCGCGCCGTTTCTTCCGCCGGATACTACTTATCGCGTACTGCACATCGGCAACTGTGGTGGCGGCATGCGGCCGGCCAAACATGCCGAGAATCATACCTAGCAGCACGAGTATGCAGCCCGCTACTTGAGGTAACGTCGTGCGTGTGATCAGCGAGCCGATAATGCTCGCTATGAGGAGCAGTGTGGCCGCGCCCCAGCCGGCTTGGCTGCTTGTGCTCGCATCGGTCTGTCGCTCGAACAGCCAGGCCAGCAGGCCGGCGGCGCATCCAAACACCAATCCGACAAATGGCATGCACTCCTGCCATTGATTGCACGTCGTCACGCTGAAGGCATTTTGAAAAAACTGCAGATAGATGCAGAGGATCGACGCCACTGCCAAGCGCGGCGCGCCGTCCAGCGGCTTGCGGCGGACGATGATCACCAGGATCGCCACACCCACGAAGGCCGACAAATACATTGCCACGGGCAGAAAGCTGGCGTTCCCGCCCAGCAGATCGCCGAGCAGTTTGGGCCGACTTGCAAGGATGCGCCCCATGCCAAGGCGGCTGGGAATCGTGAAAAAATGCTCGACGAACAGCGCGGGATCCGATTGCAGAACAAGCCAGGTTAGAAACGCCGCCGTCAACCCAGCCGTGCCGAGCAGAAACCACACCAAGGACATCCAGAAGCCACGTCCGCTCGCCAAATTGATCGCCAGCAAGAGGAAGAAATAGACGGGAACAACCAATAAGCCCGCGTTCTGCTTGCTCAAAAACGCTGCTGCGGCACAGGCCCCGGCCGCTATGCACAATAGCCCGCGCATGACGTCCGAGCAGGTACGACGCGCTGTGGCGCAAAGGCAGGTGATGCTTATTAGCGAAAAAAAGAACGCGGTCTGTTCCATATTGGGCGTGCCATATGGCGGATAGAACCACGTTGCCGTGAGAAAGCCCGCGATGAGCGCGGGCCAGGGTTTTCCCGGAAAGAGCAAGGCCACGGTCACCATGGACAAGGCCGTGGCCAGCAGATTGACCAGCGCCGCGCCGACGAGGAAGGCCGTGAAGTTGACGCCGAACAGCTTGAAAACAATCGCTTGCAGCCAGAAGACGCCTGGCCCTACCGGAATGATGAAGTCCTTGTACGGGACCTGTCCGGCCAGAATGCGATAAGCGCCGTCGAACTCGATCGATTGATCGAGCGCAAAGAATCCACGTTCACCGGCTTTGAAACAAAAGACAAACGAATAGAAAAGGACGGCCGCGGCGAGAAAAGCCGGCACATAACGCTGCCGCCACGACCCAGGCGGCGCGCAACCCGCGGCTGGATGTCCGGAGCGATCTGCGGCGCTAGCGGTCGTAAGTTCGCCAGGCATAGAAGCGATTTCGCGCGGAATATCCGCGCGATGCGGGCGGATGCCCCCCCGACACCGCAGATACGACGGGCGGGATTATGTGCATACCCCCGAATTGCGGCAATGCCAATCATGAATAAATTGCAAGGTGGTCAAGATCGATCCACAGACCGCTATCACTGCTGAGCCGGCGCGTCGGCGCGAAAAGCACAGACGGTAGTGGGGCATTTGCCACGGCCCCACTACCGATCCAACTGTGCTAACGACCCTGCGGCTTCGCGGTCTTGCTGCGCGCGTAGCTGCAGTGAAGTCCCTGAGATTGTCGGCGGGGTCAAAGATCCGCGATCCGGTTGACGCCTCCCAGATTCGTAAAAATCTGGTCGACGACCTGCGGCGTTATGCTTTGGCGCCCGAGGGCACTTGCCACGGCCAGCGCGAACGGATTCGTGGTAACCGTATCGCTTCCGCCCGAGTTAGCAGTGCCACCGCCGGTGGTGCCACTGCTTCCTGCACCGTTATGGGATGCTAGTTCGTCGAGCCAGTTCAGCAGGGCGCTAACCAGCGCGCCGCGCGGGCCCGTTTGCCACCATGACGTACCTGACGTCAGCAACTTGAAGTTCGCAATGGCCGGACTATTGGGGCCTGCCTGCCCCTTGGTGATATCAACGTCGATGCTGGTCACCGAGCTATTGAGAATGTTGCCGTGCGCTGGGGGAACGACCTTTACCGTGTAGTTGCCGGAACCGGCATTCGAAAACTGATAGACGCCGCGCGCGTTGGTCGTCGTCGTATCGACGACCTCGCCATTCTGAATCAACTCGACAGTCACTCCGGCGAGCGGTGCGGGGAAACCAAGATGATTGGCCCCGCGCGTTCCTAATGTCGGCGCGGTGGTAGCGACGACGGTCCCTTGAATGTTGCTATAGAAGTGAAACACATCCGCTTGCAGATTCGTGAGCGTCGTATTGCGCTCGATGATTTGCGACAGCGTCGTGTTGTTCAACTGCCGGACCAGGCTGGCAGGATCGGCATTTTCGTAGAAGAAACGATCGCCATCGCGCAAGGCCTCGAACTGCCGGGCCAGCACCGCTTGCTCGGTTTGACCGAGCGACGAACCGCGCAGGTGATTCTCAGCCATCAAGCCGACAAACGCCTCGACATTGTTGACGTTGCCGTATAGCTGCTTCAATTGCTGTTGCAGCTGAACGTCGGACGTGATCTGCGCGAACGAGGTCACGGGTTTTTCGCCCATAGCAACGCGCAATTGGTTGTAAGTGGGATCGCCTTCGTCCCGACCGCGTTGAATGTCGTCGGCAATCAGGTCGCTGGCACCGACCTCGACGTTGTTGATCACGGGAGCGTCGGGGAAGAGCGCATTGCGCAGTCCGTCCACCGTCTGCTCGTCCACTTCCTGCGTCAGATCGGTTGACAGGTACTTGAGGTTGGCCGCCACTTCGCCTGGCTGCGCGACGATTCCCGGCTGAAAGAAGTCCTCGGCCAACGGCAGCGTCGGTAGACTAGCGATTGCGTTGGCGTTGTTGTCCATGAACTGAACGTCGTCGTCTAGCAACGTGTGCAGCCGGAAGGCGGCGCTCGCGAATTCGACGGAGATGGACGGATTGACATTCGGATTATAGCCACGGTAAGGCGTCAGCGCGTTGTTCCCCATGAGCGCCGGCAGCCATTCGTTGTATGTGATCGACTGAATTTCGCCGATCACGATTTGCCGCGCTCCCTGATAAAGCTGCTCGTCAGTCCACGTCGGATGCTGCTTGGCCAATTGCGCGGCCTGGTAATTATGCTCTCGGACAAACAACGTCGTGATATTGCTGAGTTCGACGTTTTCATTGGCCCGAACGTCGCCGGCGGCGAACAAGGAGCTTTCCGGCACGCCCGTGTTGTCGGCCATGTTCAGGCCCATGGTGTTGTAGGGGAGCAAATCGCCGGGCGAGGTTTTTAGCTGGCCGCCGCTAAAAGTACGTAGCGCCGCTGCCGTGGCCGCATCGCTGCCGTAGATCATGGAACCATCGATGAAGCTCGTGTCCTGGTTGACTTGCTGAGCGGGGTTCGACGTGCTCGTTCCCGTGCCCGGCGCGATCGCGCTACGGTCGAAGGGGATCGACAAATTGCCTTGGCCGGTAGGATCGAAGGTCGGATCGCCGGCGGGGATCGGAATATTCATCGACACATCGCTACTCTCGGTCAGATCGATGTCGTGATCGATGAACTGCCCCCATGCGTAAACCCAATCGGACAAGGAACGGTTGTTGTCCAGATCCTGCTCAACGCCGTTGAGATCCTGATTGGCGATCAGATTCGAGATCGCGCGCGCCGAGGGAAGATTTTGCCCATTGGGGGCCGAAATGCCGTCGGCGTAATTCGCCGGTCCAATGCGCGTGAAATTCGTATCCGCGGCGCCCCAGGTGGGGTTGGCGACGTTGTTGCCAATGCCGTCGATCGGTTCGACGCCTTGCGAACCGACGACTCCCGTCGTGGTGGAGGTCGTGGTGACGGAGAACATCCGCCGCTCTTCGAGTGGTTCGTAGTGCAGGCCGCGGCGCACGCGGCAAGCAGCAGATGCGTTATCTCCGGTGAATAGCTGCGCGACAATCGAACGCAGGACAAATCTCATGGTGTTCCCTCAAAAGCTGAGCCCCCGACAAATTCGGGCAACGAGCCCCCTGCTCGTCAAACGCAAGCGCGCGGAAGCGCCCGATGGCCGCGTGCCGCCCTACTGCAAACGGGAGTGGTCCGGGAACGCGCGCGGAGATACCATGCGAGCGAGGCTCGTCCGTGACAGCGCGTAACAAGGCGCGAATCATGCGCCGTGAAACTCCGTAGCTACCACCAGAAAAGGCGGAGCGACGGACGCGCCACACACGTGGGCGAGCAAAACGCTCGCCCCGCGTCAGAAGTTGACCTTTTTTCCCAGCCACTAAGAAACTTGGCCGCGACTTGACAGACCAGCCCAGTCCAAGTCAAGGTTGCACTGCAAGCGAGTGATACACGGCCAATTGCGAGGGTACGTGGTGGCTCCCGAGACGTCAAGGATTTAAATCGACCAATTCACGGGCTGAACGCAGACAGCCCCTAAACTGCTTGTATATTGCCGGTTAGCCGCGATTTCGCAATCCGCCAGATCGTGGCCCTGGTCAAAAATCGTCCGAACGTCGCCATCGCCCCATTGCCTCCCATCTCCAGGATTTGATTCATGACACGCCCCGCTTCCTGTCTTGTTTTCACAAGCATGCTATTCGTGGCTTTCGCCGCGAAAGCGGCCGACAAGACGCAGCCCGTTCGCATGGGCTGCGGATTGATGACCTTCGACACGGTTCCCGGCTGGGGGCTTTTGCCCGACGGTCGTTCCGCCCTCGGACCGACCCACGGATCGGTCGTCGTCGACAAGGCGGGGAACATTTACACAAGCGCCAACAAGGGGGTCGTGGTTTTTTCTCCAGACGGGAAGGTGATTCGCTCCTTCGTCGATGACAAGCATTCGAATCTTCATGACATGAAGATCCGCGACGAAGACGGTACCGAGTTCATCTACGGTGCCCGCAACAACGACGCCGAGGGAATCAAGTTCCGCGCCGACACCGGCGAGATCGTGCTGCGGCTGGGCTTCCCCGAAGAATCGGGCCTGGGGCTCAAGAAATTCAACCCGACCGCGATCACCGTGGCCCCAAATGGCGACATCTATCTTTCCGATGGGTATGCCAGCAATCACATATTCAAGTACGACAAGTCCGGCAAGTACCAGATGCACTTCGGATCGCACGGTAACGACTTGAAGCAGTTCAACACGGCGCACGGCATGACGCTCGACACGCGCTATGACCCGCCGCGGCTGTTGATTTGCGACCGCAATCACGAGCCCAAGGGCCGTTTGCTGCACTACGATCTCGACGGAAACTTCATCGCCGAGGTCGTGACCGGCCTGGGCATGCCCACCTCGGCCGTCGTGCAGGGCGATTACGTTTCGGTGCCGGACTTGCACGGCCGGCTCGTGATTCTCGACAAGAGCAATACCATCATCGCTGTCTTGGGGAGCAATCCGGACCCTGCCACGCGGATGAACTTCAACGTGCCGCAAGAGCGCTGGATCGAAGGCATTTTCAACGGCACCCACGGGTCGAGCTGGGACAAGGACGGCAACCTGTACGTACAGGATTGGAACGTTTCGGGGCGCATCATGAAGCTGGTGCGCGTCAAATAGCGCATACGACCGTCATGCGTCGCACGCAACACGGCGTTCGTCGGCTCACTTTCCAGCGGCCTCGTGCCCGTGCCACAACCATTCAAGGGCCTGTGGCAGGGTCTGCTGCTTGACGCCGCCGTCGCAATGCACGGCATTGCGCGCAAAAACGAATTGATAGTGATAGCCTTTATCCGCCAGCACTTTCGCCATATTTTCGTTGGCGAGCACCCAATCGTGCATACCGTCACGCATGGCATTCGGATTCAAGAGATCGCTATCGCTGATTTCCAGCCACAGCCGCAGGGGCTTGGTCGGACTGTTCGGGATCAAGGTCTCATGAAAGCCCCAGGCGCCGTGCGGCGTCTCGGGATTGTGCGGCCATTGTTGATTCACATATGTGCCTGAGTACGTGAGCACACGGTGATACAAATCGGGCCGATACCAGGCCATGGCCAGCGCGCAGGAGCCGCCCGAGCTGCAACCCATGGTGGCCCGGGCCTCGGGATCTTTCGTCAACGTGACGTGGCACTGCTTTTCCACCAGCGGCAGCACCTCGGTCTCGACGAACTCGGCATACAGGCCCGACATCGTGTCGTATTCCAACCCTCGCTGGCTGCCTTGCGCATCGCCGCGACCGTTGCCGATCGAGATGCCGATCATCACCGGCACTTTCTTTTCGGCAATCAGATTATCGAGCGCGGTGAACAAGAGTTTGTCCGGGCCATCCGCGCCGACGATAAAAGGAGCGGTCGTTCCCGGCACATATTGCTGTGGCACGTACACCGCCACCCGGCGCGTGTACGGAGCCGGATGGCTCGTGGTTACAACCATCTTCGCCGGGTTGTCGGGATCCGGCGTACCGTGCGTATTGGGCTCGCGAGCGATGCCAGGATAAATCTTGCTGTCGGCCGAATTCATCGTCAGATTGTGTACCGCACCATGCGGTACGTCCGGCTTCACAATCAATTGCGGTGCCGGCTTGTGCGTCGGGCCAATGATGAAGTTCCCCTCAACGTCGACAGGCGGCACCTCGCCGTCGGGCAATTCCTTCGCGGCGACGTAACCAGGCGTGTGTGGATCGCGCGCCGGAGGTCTGGGCCGATCCGCTGCCGCGCCTAGCCCAGCCAAGGAGAATAACGGAACGGTCCACATCGCAAATCTTAGGGCGTTCATCAGTACTGTCCGGTTAGAAGTCGAATAGGCGTCGTTGGTTAGGGTCGGGGTCTGTACGGTTTTGGTGTTGTGAGGTGGAAAGTAGCTGTAAAAGTGGGGTTTTCTCGAAGGTATTGACAGACAAGATTTGGAGGATTTC